>CBDUPT010000077.1:0-8993 GCA_965369165.1 uncultured Flavobacteriales bacterium
TGAGGTGTATTGGAAAGAAAAAGATTTAAAAAGAATTGCTAATTATTGTGAGAAGGATGTTGTAGCTCTTACTCAATTGTTTTTAAGGTTTAGAAATGAGAATTTAATTTTAGATGAAAATATTAGTATAGCATAATGGTTAGAAAATTTCAAAACATATTGATCTTGATTTTAACAATTTCTCTTTTTTCTTGTGGAGGAAGTAATAATGAGTATTATGAAACTATTCGAAAATCTGAGTATGGTTTTAGAGGGGTTGGAATTGGTGATGGTATAGATCATGTAAAACACATCGAAAATGAGAAATTTTTAAAATCATCAAAACCAGATTATTTACATTATGATTACCCTGTAAGCATGGGTAATAGCTATACTGTAGCTTATGATTTTTCGGAAGAAGATAAGCTTTATGAAATTGAGTTAACAGTTTTTTTTGATGCAATTGAAGATGCACAAACTTTATTTTTAGATTTTGAAGAGCAATTCAATCAACAATATGGCAAAAGTAAAAAGGCTGACGATGGTTTTACTATATGGAATATGAATAGTGATACTGTTAATGTTGAGATAGCGATGATAGATGATAGTCAAGCTTATGGGTATTTATCTATAATAATTCGTGATTTAGATTACTAGTTCATAGGTAGTTAATTCTTTTTAATCTTTATTAATCATACAGTAGTCTAAACAATGCTTATGTATTAAGATATTTCTTGTTTTATTTTTTTATAAAACGTACTTTTATTGCCCTTTCAATATGGAAATAAAACTATGAGCAGTAGAACATTATTAGAAGTAAAAAATTTAGTAACAGAGTTTCAGACTGAAGATGAAACTGTGAAAGCAGTAAATGACGTGTCATTTACTTTGAATAAAGGAGAGACTATAGGAATAGTTGGAGAGTCAGGTTCAGGAAAATCAGTTACTTCTTTATCTGCAATGCGTTTAATTCCTAATCCTCCTGGAAGAATTGCTTCTGGAGAGATTTTATTCCATACTGAGGATGGGGTTGTTGATTTAACTAAAGTTTCAGAAAAGGAAATGAGAGGCTATAGAGGAAATGAAATAGCAATGATTTTCCAAGAGCCTATGACTTCTTTAAATCCAGTTTATACTTGTGGTGATCAAGTTGCAGAAGCAATTATGTTACATCAAAAGGTAAACAAAAAAGAAGCAAAAGAAATTACAGTTGAACTATTTAAAAAAGTTCAATTACCACGGCCAGATTCAATTTTTGATACCTATCCACATCAAATTTCTGGAGGACAAAAACAAAGGGTAATGATTGCAATGGCAATGTCTTGTAATCCATCTATATTAATTGCTGATGAACCAACAACAGCTTTAGATGTTACTGTTCAAAAAACCATATTAGAGTTGATGATGAAATTGCAGCGTGAAGAAGATATGGGAATTTTATTTATTACACATGATTTAGGGGTTATTGCAGAATTAGCCGATAAAGTTGTGGTAATGTATAAAGGTAAAATTGTAGAGCAAGGAAATGTATTAGATATTTTTACAAATCCACAACATCCTTATACAAAAGGTTTGTTAGCTTGTCGTCCTCCATTAAACAGAAGGTTGCAGTGGTTACCTACAGTTTCGGATTTTATGACAATTGATGATTCTGGAGTAATGCACGAAACTAATAAGTCGGTTGCAGAAGTAACCAACAGTTTAGTTATTTCTCCTGCTGAAACAGCAAAAAGACATGAGTCATTGTTTAAGCAGGAACCTGTTTTAGAGATTAAAAATCTAAAGACATACTTCCCTATTAATAAAGGAATGTTTGGTAAGGCTAAGGATTATGTGAGAGCTGTAGATGATGTTTCTTTTGAGGTTTATCCTGGTGAGACATTAGGTTTAGTTGGAGAGTCGGGTTGTGGTAAAACAACTTTAGGCAGAACGATATTGAAGTTAGTTGAACCTACATCAGGTAGGATTGTATTTGAAGGAAATGATTTAACGGATTTAGGAACAAAAGAAATGAGAGCTTACCGTAAGGAAATGCAAATCATTTTTCAAGATCCTTATTCTTCATTAAATCCAAGAATTACTATTGGTGAAGCTATTATGGAGCCTATGCGAGTGCATGGAGTTTTTGATAATGATGAGCAACGTAAGGCAAAAGTAATGGAGTTATTAAAGCGTGTAAGTTTGCTTGAACAACATTTTTATCGTTACCCGCATGAATTCTCAGGAGGTCAACGTCAGCGTATTTGTATAGCACGATCTTTAGCACTTAACCCTAAGTTTATTATTTGTGATGAATCAGTTTCTGCTTTAGATGTATCAGTTCAGGCTCAAGTATTAAACTTATTAAACGAATTAAAAGAAGAATTTAAGTTTACATATATCTTTATTTCTCATGATTTATCTGTGGTTAAATTTATGAGTGATAGAATGGTTGTTATGCAGATGGGTAAAGTTGTTGAAATGGGCTTAGCAGATGAAATTTATGCTAATCCAAAGACTGAATACACCAAAGAATTGATTAGTGCTATTCCAAAAGGAGAGTTAGATGATATTAAGGCTTCTATTGAGTATAAAAAAAATAAAAGAGCAATTACAGCATAAAATTTCTTAGATGGCAAAAAGCAAAGTAAAAACAGCCTTCTTTTGCCAAAGTTGTGGTTCACAGTATCCTAAATGGGTAGGAAAGTGTACCTCATGTAACGAATGGAATACTATTGTAGAGGAAGTGGTAAGTAAGCCACAACCTAATGATGTTAAATCTACTTTCAGTATTAATAGAACAAGTAAGCCACAGCAAATAGAGAATATTGAAATTTCTGATATTCCAAGAATAAAATTACCAGGTACGGAGTTAAACAGAGTGTTAGGTGGAGGTTTAGTGCCAGGTTCTTTAATACTATTTGGTGGTGACCCAGGAATTGGGAAATCTACTTTAATGTTGCAAATGTCGTTACGACTAAAAGGTTCTAAAACCTTATATGTAACAGGAGAGGAGAGTGAGCAGCAAATAAAAATGCGTGCTGATAGAATTGGAAATAAAAACCCTGATTGTTTTATTTTAACAGAGACTTCAACTCAAAATATTTTTCATCATATTAAAGAATTACAGCCCGATGTTTTGGTAATTGATTCAATTCAAACCTTACATACAGCTACAATAGATTCTTCTCCAGGAAGTATTTCTCAAGTAAGAGAAACAACTTCTGAATTGATGAGATATGCTAAAGAAACCAATACACCTGTTTTTTTAATTGGACACATTACCAAAGATGGAAATATTGCAGGACCAAAAATTTTGGAGCATATGGTAGATGTTGTTTTGCAATTTGAAGGAGACAGAAATCATATTTACCGTTTGTTGCGTTCAATCAAAAACCGATTTGGTTCAACTAATGAGTTGGGTATTTATGAAATGCATGGGGCGGGTTTAAGAGAGGTTGATAATCCATCAGAGATATTAATTAGCAATAAAGAAGAACAGTTGAGTGGGACTGCAGTTGCAGGGACAATGGAAGGAAATAGACCACTTTTAGTAGAAATACAAGCATTAGTAAGTTCTGCTGCTTACGGAACCCCTCAACGATCTACAACAGGTTTTGATAGTAGAAGGTTGAATATGTTATTAGCTGTTTTAGAAAAGCGTTGTGGCTTTAAGTTAGGAGCAAAAGATGTGTTTTTAAATGTTGCAGGAGGTTTAAAAGTAAATGACCCATCCGTAGATTTAGCTGTGATAAGCGCTGTTTTGTCATCCGGAGAAGATATGCCTATTAGTTCTAACACATGCTTTTCTGCAGAAGTTGGTTTGTCGGGAGAGATCAGACCAATAAGTAGAATTGACCAACGAATAGCTGAGGCAGAAAAATTGGGTTTTGAGAAAATCTATATCTCAAAGTATAACAAAAAAGGAATTACCGCTGCTAATCACAAAATAGAAATTGTTTTTGTGAGTAAGGTAGAAGAAGTTTTTAGAGGCTTGTTTGGGTAAAATTCTTTGCCTAATTATTATCAAATTAAAAATAAATTAAAATTTAAGGAGACCTTTTTGTATTTTTCCCATTAAGGGTATAAATAACATTATGGACGACAAAAAAATAATAGAACTATTAAAGCTTGGCAAACAAGATAAAGCTTTTTTGAAGCTTTATAAAGGCTACCCTCAAGTAGAAAAATTAATTCTATCAAAAGGTGGCTCTAAAGAAGATGCTAAGGATGTTTTTCAAGAAGCACTTATTATTTTTTATGAAAAAGTAAGCACAACAGATTTTAAGCTTACATCTGCAATTGCTACTTATTTATACAGTGTTTCACGGTTTATTTGGAAAGATAAATTGATTAAAAAGAAAGGAAAACAAACCACTGAACTTTCTTTTGAATTTTCATCTGAAGAAGAAGCTGAGTTTCAAGCAGCCATCGAAAAAGAAGAAAAATTCAAAGAGTTAGAACTAGTGCTTACCCAAATTGGAGAGAAGTGTATGAAGTTGCTTAAACTCTTTTATTATGATGGATTAAAAATGAAAGACATTGCAGCTAAAATTGGTTTGAAATCTGAAAAGATTGCTAAAAACCAAAAGTATAAATGTTTAGAAAGAGCAAAGTTGAAAGTTAAGTCATTATAATGTCGTCCCATTATTTACCCTTAAACTTAAAACCATGAGAAAAGAATTAAACAATATAGAAACGATTGAAAAATACCTCAGAAATGAGCTTTCTGCAGCCGATAAAAAAGTATTTGAAGAACAATTAAAAACAGATACACAATTGCAAAAAGAAGTAGAACTGCAACGTGAGGTAGTAAAAGGAATTGAGCGAATAGGTGCAAAACAAAGCATTCAAAAATCGTACAAAAAATATAAATTAGGTAAAACGGGATTTAACCTTGGATTAGGTAGCTTAATTATTTTGTCGGTTGCCGCTGCTTTTATGTGGTATTCTAATACTATTAATGAAACAAACGCTAATCAATTGCCAGAATTTAATGAGTTGGGAACGACTGAATGGGCAGATGCAGACCGTTATTTAGAGTCGCAAAAATTTAATATTGATGCAAGTAAAGATACCGTTATAGAAACAGAGGAGGGTATAGTGATGTATATTCCTATAGGGAGTTTTTTAGATGAAAACGGAAATGAAATTACTGATGAAGTTGAGTTTGAAGTAAAGGAAGCGATGAATACTGAGCAAATTTTACGAGCCGGATTAAGTACCAAATCAGGTGATAGAGATTTAGAAACAGGAGGAATGTTTTACATCAATGCACGTAAAGATGGAAAATCAGTAAAAATTAATCCTGATAAAGGAATTTATACAGAAGTACCGACTAATGAAGTAAAAGAGGATATGCAATTGTTTGAAGGAAAACGATTGGCTGATGGAACAATTGATTGGGTAAATCCAATACCATTAGAGAAATTTTTAACTCCTGTAGATATTAATTCTTTAAACTTTTACCCACCAAAATATGAAGCCAAATTAACTGAGCTAGGTATTGATGCTTCTAATAGAAATAGAGCTTATAAGGATAGTTTGTACTTTTCTTTTGCTTGTGTAGAATCAATGTTTGATACAAGTTTTATTAGTATGGGGGAAGTTCCAGATTCACTATTAGGTAATGAAGTTAAAGCTTTAGAATTAGGTCTAATTCGTAGAGATACATTTATAACTGAAGTTGAAGATTCTGCTGAATCGGATATAATTGAAGAATTTACAGCCTGTAATGGAATTAATCCAGCCAAAATCCAAGCCATTTGGAATACTGATTTTTCAAACACTTTAATAGCTACCAGAGAATTTGAAGAACGTTTAAAAGTGATTTTTACGACTTGTAATAATGATTTGCTGGATTTGTATGTGAACAATATAAATTTAAACTTATACGAGTTGGATGAAAAGGCTGCACAATTGACATCAGGAGAGCAACAAAAAGCATTTTTAAAATTTGCAGCACGAAAAGAAGGTAAAGTAAAAATAGATGGGCAACGAGTTGAAAAATTAAAAAAACATTACGAAGAAAAGCAGCGTATTTATGCTGAAGCAGTTGCTAAAACTGAGGAAGCATTTAGAGCTAAAAATCGTAAAGATGACCAAGATGCTCAAGCCAAACGTAACGAACAAACTACAACAGACATAAAGCGTAAGCAAGATAATTTTGTTGAAGAGTTTAATATTAATCTGACAGAAGCTTATCGTCAATTAGGAAAGCCTAAACCTAAAAGGTTGGATAGTGAAGGAATCTATCGCTTAACTTTAAAAACAGGTGGTTGGAAAAATGTAGATGCTTATGTAATTGAGAGTACAGTCAATAGAGAAACATTAGACTACACAGATTCTAAAACAGGAAAAAAAGCAGTGATAAAATACGAGCCAATTTCGGTAAGTATTGCCAATGGAGCACAGTATGATAGAGTATTGGTGTATTTTATACCAGACCAATTAAACAGTTTTATGCGAATGAAAAAAGAAGGAGCTGTTTATACTGAAAAGTTAAATGAGTTAATGAAAAATGATGTTATCTGTTTAGCTTACAAAGGAGAGCAAGCTTATTATAAAATTAAAACCAATGTAAAGCCAAAAACTTACGAAAACTTAAAGTTGAGTAAGATTTCTCATGAAGAGTTAAAACAAAAAATGAGACGATTTGATGAAAAACAGACTAGTAGTTTGTTTAAAGAGTTTGATTATCAATTATTTGAACAAGAAGAGAAAACACGTATTAATAACTTAAAACTTCGAGAAGAGTTTAGAACTAAAATTGAAGAAGTTATTTTTCCGTGTGTTAATATTCCTTCTCCAATTACAGAAGTAAGTTTCAACTCTCCGATTATAGTCCCCTTTGAAGAAGAAATAGTTGTTGAATAATTTATATTAATAGTTTTTCAAAACTGGATTCCCGCCTTCGCGGGAAACATTTAGAAACATAAAAAACTCCCAAGCAATTTTGCTTGGGAGTTTTTTTATAAATAGATTTCTTGTCAACCCTTCGATAAATTCAGGGTGACACTTTTGGTTATTAATCACGTATCAATTTTAGCATACTTTGCATTAGCTTCAATAAACTCTCTACGTGGTGGAACTTCATCTCCCATTAGCATAGAGAAAGTATGATCTGCAGAAGCAGCACTTTCAATTGTAATTTGTCTTAAGGTTCTGTATTCTGGGTTCATTGTTGTTGACCATAATTGTTCAGCATTCATCTCACCCAAACCTTTGTAACGTTGTACGTGCACGCTAGATTCTTTACCAGCACCTTTCATGCCTTTAATCGCTAAATCTCGTTCTTCATCACTCCAGCAATATTTTTGCTCTTTACCTTTCTTTACTAAATATAAAGGAGGGGTTGCAATATATATATATCCTTTCTCTACCAACTCGTGCATGTAACGGAAAAAGAAAGTTAAAATTAAAGTTTCAATGTGAGAACCATCTACATCGGCATCACACATAATAATAATCTTGTGATATCTTAGTTTTTCAGTGTTTAATGCTCTTTCATCTTCTTCGGTTCCAATTCTAACTCCCAAAGCAGTGTAGATGTTTTTAATTTCTTCGTTGTCAAATATTTTATGACGCATAGCTTTCTCTACATTCAAGATTTTACCTCTTAAAGGCATAATTGCTTGAAAATGTCTGTCTCTACCTTGTTTTGCTGTTCCGCCTGCAGAATCACCCTCTACTAAGTAAATTTCGCATTCAGCTGGATCTTTAGAAGCACAATCAGAAAGTTTTCCTGGTAAACCAGAGCCGCTCATAACGTTTTTACGCTGAACCATTTCTCTCGCTTTACGTGCCGCATGACGAGCTGTTGCTGCTAAAATTACTTTTTGCACAATTGCTTTTGCATCATTTGGATGCTCTTCCAAGTAGTTTTCTAACATTTCACTTACAGCCTGGCTAACAGGAGCTGTAACTTCTCTATTCCCTAGTTTTGTTTTTGTTTGACCTTCAAATTGAGGTTCAGAAACTTTAACAGAAACAATAGCTGTTAATCCTTCTCTAAAATCATCTCCAGAAATTTCAAACTTTAATTTGTCTAACATTCCTGATGAATCAGCATATTTTTTTAAAGTATTTGTTAAACCTCTTCTAAAACCAGAAAGGTGTGTACCACCTTCGTGTGTGTTAATATTGTTTACGTAAGCATGAATATTTTCTGCGTAAGAAGTATTATAAATCATTGCTACTTCTACAGGAACACCATTCTTTTCACCTTCCATACTGATTACATCAGCAATTAATGGCTCTCTTGTTTCATCAATGTATTTTACAAATTCTGATAATCCTTCATCCGAATGGAACACCTCAGTTTTATACTCTCCGTTTTCATCCTTTTCACGTTTATCAGTCATTGTAATTGTAATTCCCTTATTAAGGAAAGACAATTCTCTCATTCTATTTGCCAATGTTTCATAGCTATATACTAAACTGTCAAAAATTTGGTGATCAGGTTTAAATGTAACCTGTGTACCTCTTTCTTCGGTAGTTCCTATCTCTTTAACAGGATTTACTGCTTTACCTCTAGAGTATTCTTGCTCATAAACTTTACCTTCTCGATAAACAATTGCTTGTAAATGTTCTGATAATGCATTAACACAAGAAACACCCACACCGTGTAAACCACCAGAAACTTTATAAGAGTCTTTATCGAATTTACCGCCAGCACCAATTTTGGTCATAACTACCTCAAGAGCAGAAACACCTTCTTTTTTGTGCATATCAACTGGAATACCCCTTCCGTTATCTTTTACTCCTATAGAGTTATCTTCATTTATCCAAACCGAAATAGTATCACAATGACCAGCTAAAGCTTCATCAATAGAGTTATCAATTACCTCATAAACTAAATGGTGTAACCCTCTAACTCCAACATCACCAATGTACATAGAAGGACGCATTCTAACATGCTCCATTCCTTCCAATGCCTGAATACTATCTGCCGAATAATTTTTCTTATTTTCTTCGCTCATAATTAATCTGTTTTTCTCCGTTTTTGAAGCAAAACAAATATAACCAAAAGCGTA
>CBDUPT010000078.1:0-8913 GCA_965369165.1 uncultured Flavobacteriales bacterium
GGCCTATAGATATTGTTGTTCCAACTTTATCTAAATACTGTCCTCAAGATAGTGTTTGGGTTTATGCAAATGTTACAAGCCCAGGAGTATTTACTTATAATTGGACTCCAGGAGGAGCAGGAGACAGCATATTGGTTAGCCCTAATTTTACCACTACTTATTATCTAACCGTAACTGATGATTGTGGAAGCACTAAAAATGATTCGGTTACTGTTAATGTATCTGTATATGTTCCTTTAACAAATACAGTTACAACCCTAGACACTTCTATTTGTTCTGGACAGCAAGTGGTTTTAAATGCTCAAGTAAATGGAGGTGTTGGCACATATTATAGCTGGAGTAATGGAGTTGGTAATATATTGCCTGCATATGTTAACCCAACTGAAACAACAAGTTTTGTTTTAACTGCACAAGACAGTTGTGGAGCTATTGCAATAGATTCTGTCTTGGTAACAGTAATTGAGTACCCTCCTTTGGAATTACTGACTTCAAACGATACATTAGTTTGTGTTGGTAAAGAACTTGACTTATTTGCTTTAGCTTCAGGAGGTCAAGGAACATATTATTATAATTGGGAAGGGATGACTTCTCCTTCTATACACATAACTGCAAATTGGGATGAAAATTATCATGTATCAGTTACTGATGGTTGCGGTGAAAAAGTTTCTAAAGTTGTAACAATTACTACAACAAGAGCTCATGCTAACTTTACTTATGAGTATGTTTCTGAATACGATGTAGAATTTACAGATTCATCTTACTATAATATTATTAATAATTGGTGGTCGTTTAATCCTGTTGACTCTACATTAGAGTTAAACCCAAGTTATGCTTACCTAATACCAGGAGACCATGAAGTATGGTTGGCTGTGAAAGATGATTATGGTTGTTATGATACTATTGTGAAAACAATTTACCCACCATTAATTATCTACGCTCCAAATGCAATTACACCTGATGGGGACGGTTTAAATGATGTGTTTAAGTTTAAAGGAATGGGTATTGAGCAATTTAACATGATGATTTTTAACCGTTGGGGAGAGTTACTGTTTGAATCAAACGATATTGATGAAGGATGGGATGCTACTTTTAAAGAGAATCCTGTTCAAGATGGTGTTTATATTTATCGTGTTAGAGCAGTTTCATACAGTCAGAGAGAATATGAAACAGCAGGTTCAGTAAATGTAATTAGATAAGAACCTCTCCATTCATTTCGTTAGGTTGAGAAATACCCATTAATTTTAAAATTGTTGGGGCAACATCACCAAGCTTACCATTTTTAATATTGGAATAATCATTATTAATTAAGATACAAGGGACTAAATTAGTGCTGTGTGCTGTATTAGGAGTTCCGTCAGGGTTTATTGCAACATCTGCATTTCCATGATCGGCTATTATAATGAAGGAATAGTTATTCTCTAATCCAGTATTTACAATTCGTTCAGTACAGCTATCAACTTTTTCTACAGCTTTAACTATAGCTTCGTAAACTCCAGTGTGCCCAACCATATCAGGATTGGCAAAGTTTAAACAGATAAAATCAGGTTGTTTTGTATTTATTTCGTCAATAATTTTTGTGGTTACTTCCTCAGCACTCATTTCAGGTTGCAAATCGTAAGTAGCAACTTTAGGTGAGTTTGCCATTAATCTGGTTTCACCAACAAAAGGTTCTTCTCTTCCTCCTGAAAAGAAAAATGTAACATGAGGGTATTTTTCAGTCTCGGCAATTCTAACTTGAGTTTTGTTGTTTTGTTCTAAAACTTCTCCAAGTGTATTTACTAAATTATCTTTGTCGTACATTACGTTAACATCTTTAAATGTTTTATCGTAATTGGTCATGGTAACATAATGTAACGGAATTGTGTGCATATTTTGTTCGTGCAAATCTTTTTGGGTTAAAGCAATGGTAATTTCTCTACAGCGGTCAGTTCTAAAGTTAAAACAAATCACTACATCATTTGCTGCAATGGTAGTAATTGGTTCCCCGTTGTCATCAACCTTTACAATAGGCTTAATAAATTCATCAGTAATATTGTTTTGATAAGCTGTCTTTATGCTTTGAGTTAAATTAGTACTCTTTTCTCCAATACCATTAACCATTAAATCGTAAGCCAATTTAATGCGTTCCCAACGGTTATCTCTATCCATAGCGTAATAACGACCAATAACTGAAGCTAATTTGCAGTTGGTGTTTGCAATTTTACTTTTTAAAGTAGTTATAAAATCTAACCCACTTTTTGGATCACAATCTCTACCATCTGTAAATGCATGAACAAAACTATTTACTTGATGTTTATTTGCTAATTCGCATAAACGGTATAAATGGTTTTGATGAGAATGAATTCCTCCATTAGAAACCAAACCTATAAAATGAACATTGCTATTATTATCTTTCGCATGTTGAAAAGCTGCTAATAAAGTTGGGTTTTCGTTTATGGTATTTTCTTGAACTGCTTTATTAATTTTTGCAAAATCTTGGTAAACAACTCTGCCTGCACCAATGTTGAGATGGCCAACCTCAGAATTACCCATTTGTCCTTCAGGCAAACCAACGTATTCCCCAAAAGTTTTAAGCGTAGCGTTAGGGTATTTAGCTAAACAGCCATCAAAAAAAGGCGTGTTGGCATTAAAAATCGCATCCGATTTTGTTTTATCTCCATATCCCCAACCATCAAGGATTATTAAAGCAACTTTTTTACTCATAAGATTTTGTTAAAGGGCAAAGTTACTCCGAATTTATTATTTAGAGTACAGGGTTTTTATTTTAGTTTTTGATTCTTTTTATTTTGATACTTGGAATTAAATCTCCATTTTCGTCATATTGAGCATATAAGTTAAGCACTTCAAATTTATCAATCAGCAAAGGGTTATGGTAAGTTTTAATATCAATTTACTTTTCTTAAACTTTATTTTTAAGTTTTGAAAAGTTCGGAAAATAAATAGCTGAAAATGTTTTGAGACACTTACCCTTATGATTCTTTATATGTTATAAATTCTAAAACATTTTGATTAGCAATTACCTAATAGTTGTAAGGATTAGTTGAATTAACCGTTTGTTAATCAGCAGAGAATAAATAGTTAAAAGCTATCTTAAAAGATTTTAAGTCATACGAATATAAGATAAGTTCTTACACTTATAAGTTGGGATAACTCGAATAAACATTTACAATGCCTTGTTGTAATTAATCTTATTCCTTTAATAAGGTTGATGGATATAATATAGTATTATTGCCTAATTAACAATAGGTATGAAAGTTAACAATACAAGATTTTTTATTTTGTTGTGCATCTTGCTTTTCTCAGGAGCTACTTTTTCGCAAAATACAACTTTAGATAGTTTAGAAAAAGAGCTTAACCTACACCCTAAACCAGATACAGTAAGGGTAAACTTGTTAATCTCACTTTCTTCCCAATTAATTAGTATTGACATTATTAATGCTCAAAAGAAAGCAGAAGAAGCAAATAGTTTGGCAAAGAAACTAAATTTCAAAAAAGGTGAGGCAGGTAGCTTTTTGAGGTTAAGTAGGATTCATCGAAAAAAATCAGAATTGGATGTTGCTGAAAAATATGCACAGAATGCACTTAAATTATACGAAGAAATAAACAGTCAAAAAGGTGTTAACTACTCCAATACTAGTTTGGCTCAAGTCGCTTACTATAAAAATGATGCAGATAAAGCCATAGAGTATTATAATAAAGTGTTAAACGACAATATAAAGAGTGGAGACTCATTAAATCAAGCAGAAAGATTAAATGACATAGGAGCAGCTTTCTATTTAAAAGGAGACCTCGATAGTGCTATGACATATTTTAAAAAATCTTATGCTATAAGAGATAGGTTAGGAGAGAAAAAATTATCCTTAAGCACATTAAATAATATTGGAGTAATTTGCCTTAATCAAGGTCGATATCCAGAAGCTTTAGGGTACCTTAATCAATCTTTAAGTATTCATAGAGAAATGAATAATAAAGAAGGCATAGCAAGATGTACTTATAATATAAGTGCTGTTTACTACGAATTAGACCAGTATGAAAAATCACTTAGATTTTTAGAAGAATCACTAATACTATATAGAGAGTTAGGCGATAAGAAACAAATTGCAAGTTGTCTAGTTAATATAGGGGCTGTGTATTCAGATTTAAAAGAATTTTCCAAAGCACTAGAATATATGACTAAGTCTTTGGCTATAAGTAAAGAAATTGATGATAAAGATGAATTGAGCGCTGGTTATTTTCAGTTGGGAGATTTACGTCTTTTAATGGGACAGCCTAGTAAGGCTTTAAAAAATTACCAAACTTGTTTAGATATAAGTTTATTATTAGGAAGTAAGATTTATACCTGTCATGCTAATATAGGAATAGCAAGGGCATTGGTTGAATTAAAAGATTATGATAAAGCTTTACACCACGTTAAAGAAGGAAAAAAAATAGCGGATGAGTTAGAGCTTTTAGCACAACAGCAAATGGCAGCAGGTTTATTGGCAGATATTTATAGTAAGATAGGAAATTATAAAAAAGCATTTGAAAGTCACCAACAGTTTAAAATATTAAACGATAGTCTTTTTAATAAAAAGAATATTGAAAAAATTACTCAGTTAGAATACGAATATAAATACAAGCAAGAGTTAGAGTTGGCTAGTTTTAGAGAATTAAAATTAACTAAAACGGTAAATGAAACTACTCAAAATTTAGAAAAATCTCAACGAAACATGCTTGTTGGAGTAATTGTGTTTTTATCTATCATTTTAATTTTAGGTGCAATTATTTTCTTTTTAAGATTGAGAAACGTGAAATCTGAAGTTCAAACCATTGCAGTAGAACAAAAGTTATTACGTTCACAAATGACACCTCATTTTATATTTAATTCACTTTCTGTCCTGCAAGGGATGATTTTAAATAAGGAAGAGAAAAAATCTGTTTCTTACCTATCAAAATTTTCAAAGTTACTTCGTATAATTTTAGAAAATTCTCGATATAAAACAGTTTCTCTTCAACAAGAATTAGAGGCTATTGAAAACTATTTGTCGTTACAAAACTTAGAGAATGAATCTTATCAGTACTCAATTATAGTTGATGACAACATAGATAAAACGCTTTTTCAGATTCCCCCAATGTTGATTCAACCATTTGTTGAAAATGCGATAGAACACGCTTTTGACAATCAAACTAAAAATCAAAACATTGAAATTCACTTATCTTACATACATTCAGACTTAATTTGTACCATTACTGATAATGGTATTGGAATTAATGCACAAAAAGAAAATAAAAGAAAAGACAAGAAATCATTGTCAACTACCATAACTTCTGAGCGATTAAAAATATTAGCTAATGATTTTAATACAAAAGGTGCTATGAGTATTGAGGATAGGCAGAAATACAATAAAAGAGGAACAATAGTAAGGTTAGTAATTCCATATAAATCTTAAGAAAATGAAGGCATTAATAATAGAAGATAAAGAGTATATAAGGAAAGGGTTACTTAATTTGTTAAAATTAATAGACACTAATGTTGATGTTGTAGGTGAATGCGAATCTGTTAAAGATGCTGTTACTGTTGCAAACGCTTGTAAGCCAGAATTGGTTTTTTTGGACATTAACCTTTTAGATGGTACAGCTTTTGACTTTTTAGCACAAACAGAAGCATTAACATTTAAAATTATATTCATTACTGCTTATGAAGAATTTGCTTTGCAAGCATTAAAAATTGGAGCAGTAGATTACCTTTTAAAACCTGTAGATATCGAAGATCTTGAAGCAGCACTACAAAAAGTTAATCGATTAACTATTGATGAGCAAAAACAACAAATAAAAATAGTAAAAGAGGTTTGGAATAATGAAGGCTCTAAATTAGTATTATCTCTTCAAGATAGTTTTCAAGTGGTAGAGTTGGATGAATTAATGTTTTGCGAATCAGATAAAGGCTATACAACGTTTTGTTGTGCTAATGATAAAAAGTATTTGGTATCAAAGACTTTGAAAGATTTTGAAGAACGACTTGTTAAGGCAAATTTTGTTCGTCCACACCAATCGTTTATGGTTAATTTAAGGTTTATAGATAAGTATGAAAAATCGGGCACTATTTATTTGAAAAATGGAAATAAAATACCCGTATCATCTCGTAAAAAAGAACATTTTCTAGAAGCTTTTTTGGCTTGGAATAATAACTGATAATCACAACTCTTAATGTATCATTTCTTTTGTTTTAGCCTTTTTAGAGTTAATACAAGGAGTATCTTTTTTACGAATATTCTCTCAAATATTACGCTTATTTATTCTTAGGTATCACAAATAGATTCTCTATTTATTCTTCATTGCTGGCACATACCTTTGTTATTCATTCACTAAAAATATAAACAAATGAAAACATTAAAATTTACAGCAATAATAGTAATAATGACAATCTTAGCTTCTTGTGGAGGTGGGGTTGGTAAAGAATCTGCCAATGCAGAAGGTTTTGGGAAAATAGAAAACGAAATAAAGAGCAAGTTTGGTGATAATGCATATTATACCGATTTAACAATTGTCTATATTGAGGGAATAGGAAATACAGTTAGTACCACTGTTACCGACAATCCTGAGTCTTTAAAAATGGGGCAATGGGATTTAAATCAGGGTTCATGGGAAAACAGAGCAGAGGTAACTCTTGAAGTTCCTGAAGGAACAAAAGCTGCAGATTATATGTTTCAGTTAAATGAAAACATTAGTCTTTCAAAATTAGGAGAGTTGGTTCAAAAATCTATGAAACAATTAACCGCAGAAAAAGGTGTTGAAAATCCAGTTTTGAGTTTAGCTTCAATAAAATTTCCAAATGATGGGGATATGAGTAAAACTAAGTATATGGTTAGTCTTGAACCAGAAAATGGAGGCACTTCTTTTAGTTTTTATTATGAATTGAGTGGTGAATTTATTGAAATGGATTATTAAAATAATTTTAACTTTTATAAATGTTTCCGCTCCGTTTAGTTAGTATTGGAGTGGAAACATTTTATTCCATCATTATGAAAAACATTTTATTACTCTTAATTATTATTATAAGTATCACCGCTAATGCTCAACAAGAAAATAGCCCAGAGCTTAAAGAGATTTATTTTACTAATAAAGCAGGAGAGAAAATTACTGGGAGTTTAACAGTAGCAGAAAAAGTGGTTTACATGGTTATTGAATCTGCTAATGCTATAGGAGAAAAAGTAGTGCTTAAAATGGATAAAGATGAAAGTTACTTCTATAAAAAAAAGTTTTTAGCAGAAGGAGATTCTATCAAAATTTTAATAAAAAAAGATATTCAAAAAGTAAAGCTAGTTATCTATAATCCTAATAAAAAAAGTCATGTAAAACGTAGAACAGGGAAAAAATTAAGAGCGACTAAAGCTAAAGATGCTAAAGTAAATTAAGGGAAAATAAGATTATGTTTTAGGCTTAAAAACATGCAATTAAAACAATAAAGATTAAACAAAATGGAAGAAATTATTAAGATTAAAAGTGAGTATAAATCTTTAGAGGAAATAAATAACTTTTTAAAGAAAGAAACATCTTATGAAACATCGGTAGATTATGATGTATGGGATGTTAGAACAGATGCAAATGGACAGATGGAAAAGTGTGTTGTAATTAAAAAAAGCTCAATGCACGGAATGAAAGGCTATTTTTCTAAAGAAAATGAATTAATAATGACTTACATTATTCCTAATAAGTTAATGAATGCATATTTCGGGAAAAGCCAAAAAAAGTATAAAAATATACTAGAGATTATTGCAGGAGCAATAAAGAATGCACTGCTTTCTGGATCACAAAAAAAAGCATTTGAAGAAATGTTGCAAGCGTTTAATAAAATAACTGTTTAACTCAGTTAAATAGTTTGTGCATTATAAGGGCAAAACCTTCAACTTTTAATATTTTGAGTACTTTTAGAGGGTGAATTACTGGCAAGACCAATTGACGAACAAAATCAATAAACTTCTCATAGGTGAATATTCGGTTGAAGAATTTAGAGAAGCATATTATTGGTTTTTTGTTGATGAAGTACCGGAAGATGTTTTATCAGGTGATGAGTGTGACTATTTTGGTGGTATACAAGAGAAATTAGATTGGGTAACTGAAAACCCAGAAAGTGATGAAAGGAAATATGGATGGATTAATAATGATGAATTTGTTAAGTGGGTAGCAATAATTGTTAAGGAAAATGATGCTAAATAGACTATTTATACTATTAATAGGGCTTGCCTTTGTTGGATGTAATTCTCCTAAACAGAATATAGTTGGAAAGTGGGAGTTACTCCATATGAAGGATTTATCTACAGGTGAGCTGATAATTAATGATAAGGCTGACAAATCCTACTTAGCAATTAGTTCAGATAGATTCTATAGGAATTACGAGACAGAACTTTCATTTGATTCGACTGAAAATGCTATTCTTTTAGAATCTAATATGGAAGGTTATGACTATGAATTAAATGACATGCAAGTAGTCCTAATTAATGTAGGATATGCTCCTTCAAAAGCTATCATCCCTGATGGTCTTAATATTATAAAAAAAAACAGCTCCTTTATCAAATACGAAATTGATAGGAATCAATTAATAATGAAATCATTAGATGAAACCAGTATGAAATTTTCATATAGCGAATTTCCCAATCAGGAATTCGTTTATCGAAAGTTATCTGGAGGGCAAAATATATTAACTCAGCATGAAATTGAACTTAAATTAAAAAAACTTTAAACAAACACCTGCTGAAAATCTCATTCTTTCTTCTCTTTCACCAGATAGTTCCAATCAATAACTATAGTTCAAAACTCCACTCCGTTTTCAAAAGGACTCCACTCCGATAAAAAGTGTTTAAAACCAAAAAAGCCTTAAACATTTACTGTTTAAGGCTTTCGGTAAGTGGTGCCTCCAGGAATCGAACCCGGGAC
>CBDUPT010000079.1:0-8888 GCA_965369165.1 uncultured Flavobacteriales bacterium
CGTAATTACAACATTCTGCTCTATAATTTGTTTTTCCTTTTTTTCGGTTTCAAACTGTGTTTCTAATTCTGCTATTGTTTTATTTGTTTTTTCATTTAGTAAACTATCTTTTAAGTTGCGTTGGTTTTTTTGATAACTGAAAGCTTGTTCATAGTTGTTTAATTTACTATAACATATTGCTGCGTACTCTGCTGCGTATTGTGCCAAATGAATATATTTATTTTGAATTGCTTTTTTATAACATTGAGTAAACCATTCTACTGCTTCATTATAATTTTCTTGAGCATAATAAAAATCCGCATACAAGACCAAACATTCTGCTATACCATAAGTATCCTTTCTTTTTTTTCGAATAGCGTATGACTCATCTAAATATGTTTTAGACTTTTTATACTCTTTTTTAATCAAATATGCTCCTGACAAATGACCTAAAGCAAATGGAATTCCGATACTATCGTTTTGGTTTCTTTTTAGCACTAATGCTTTGTTGTAATAATAAATTGCTGAATCAACATTTCCTGCAATTTCTTGAACGATTCCATAGTTATCATAAACGGAATTTAAAGCTACCTCATCATTCATTTCTTTTAACAAATACACTCCTTTTTGCATGTATTCAATTGCCTTATGAATGTCTCTTTTTTTCATCGCAAAACCTAATTCGGCATAGGTAACACCTGCCTTAGATTTATTGTTAATTGCTTCGAAAATTTTAATGGCTTTTAAATTATAATCTAACCTTTTGTCATAATCTCCTAAAAAAGAATTTATCAAGGCTAGTTGATTATAAATGTTAGCAATAGCCTCTTGATTGTTTATATCTTCAGCTTGTTTAAGTATATTTAAATACAATTTTTCTGAAACAGAGGTGTTTGCCACCAACTTATCATAGGGAATAGCTAGCACTATTTCAATTTGTTTTTCTGGCTTATAATTTTGAAGTGAGGCTGCAATACTATCAACATAATTTTGAGCATTAGTATTCAGCACTATTAGAAAAAATAGTGCTAAAAAATGATATTTTTTACAGTCTCTTTGCATAAAAAAAGTCCTGATTAATCAGGACTTTAAAAATATAATTTTTTAAGGATTTTACCTTAAACTGCTAATTTATTCTTGTTTGCTAATTGCCCACATGCTGCATCTATGTCTTTTCCTCTGCTTCTTCTCACATTAACTATTAGGTTAAAAGTGTTTTCTAAAAAAGCTGCAAATTTATCTGTCTTTTCAGGGTCGGCTTGTTGAAATTGAGGTTCATCTATCGGGTTGTATTCTATAATATTTATTTTACAAGGAACTGCTTTGGCAAATGCAGCCAAATCTTTTGCATCTTCAAGAGTGTCATTAAAATCTTTAAAAATAATGTATTCGAATGTTACTCGAGAACCCGTTTTCTCATGAAAATAAATCAGTGCTTCTGATAATGCTTCTAATGAATTAGATTCATTAATTGGCATAATCTCGCTTCGCTTTGAATCTGTAGCTGCATGTAATGATAAGGCTAAATTGAACTTTACTTCATCATCTCCTAATTGTTTTATCATCTTAGCTATACCAGCTGTAGAAACAGTGATTCGTTTTGGCGACATACCTAAACCATCTGGAGAAGTAATTAATTCTACCGATTTTAAAACATTCTTATAATTTAATAATGGTTCTCCCATTCCCATATAAACAATGTTGCTTAATGGGGTTTGGTAATGATCTTCTGCTTGCTGTTTAATTAAAGCTACCTGATCAAAAATTTCTTCTGCATCTATATTTCTCAATCTATCTAACTTCCCTGTTGCACAAAAAGCACAACTTAAACTACATCCTACCTGACTAGATATACAAGCAGTCATCCTTTTAGGAGTTGGTATTAAAACTCCTTCTGTTATTTTACCATCATGTAATCGAAAGGCATTTTTAATAGTCTTATCGTTACTAACTTGTTTCTCTGCAATAGTAACAGGGTTTATCTCAAAATGATTCTTCAATAGCTCTCTTGTGCCAACTGAAAGATTAGTCATTTCATCAAATGTTGTAGCTTGTTTTTTCCACAACCATTCAAACACTTGTTTAGCTCTAAATGCTTTTTCGCCATTTTCAGTAAAAAATGTTTTTAGCACATCTAATTCTAAACTTCTAATATTTTGTTTTTCTGCCATTTGCCTGCAAAGGTAAGATTAAACCTGAAAGGATTTAAAAACCTTTCAGGTTTAGATAAGTTTTTGACTACTTTTGATTAATGAAATTAATATCTGCCGACTTTATTTATCCCATTACATCAAACCCTATAAAAAATGGGGTTGTTGGCATAGATGATAGTGGTAAAATTTCAGCCCTTTTAAACCCTGAAAAGGATGACATAGATTGGGGAAAAGTGGAACAATACCAAGGAATCATCTGCCCTGGATTTATTAATACACATTGTCATTTAGAGTTATCTTATTTAAAAGGAGCTATTGAGGAGAAAAAGCTGTTAACTGGCTTTATAAAAGACATTGTATCTATCAGAGAAAACTATTCAGAAACTGAAAGAATAAAAGCAATTGAAGAGGCTGACAAAGAAATGATGAACAATGGAATAGTAGCTGTTGGAGATATCTCTAATGGAAATTCCACTTTTAAGTTAAAGGAGAAAAGCAGTATTCATTATCAAACATTTATTGAAGTTTTTGGAACAAGCACCAATATTGCACAAAAAGCTATAGAAAACGCTTTAGAACTTAAAAAAGAATATCCTACCAAACATGTTTCTATTGTTCCACATGCTCCTTACTCTATGTCGCCAACACTAGTGAAAAAACTTACAGAATTAAAGGAGGAAACTATTACTATTCATAATCAAGAAACTGCTAGTGAAAACGAAATGTTTGAAACAGGTGAAGGAGACTTGCTAAAAATTATGCAACATTTTGCGCCTGAAATGAACCAGTATAAAGCTTCCAATAAATCTTCATTACAAAGTTATTTGCCTAACTATTTCAACAGTAAAAAAATACTTTTAGTACATAATACCTTTACTAAGCATGATGATATAGCATTTGCAAATGAAAGCCCAAACGATATTTTTTGGTGTTTTTGCCCAAATGCTAATTTATATATAGAAAATAAACTGCCTGATTACAACTTATTTTTAAATGAAAAATGTACAATTGGGACTGATAGTTTAGCTTCCAATTGGAGTTTGTCTGTGCTAGACGAGTTAAAAGCAATTCATAAAAACAACTCATTTATAGGGTTAGAAAAATTATTAAAATGGGCAACATTAAATGGAGCTGAATTTTTAGGCTTTGATGATGAATTAGGAAGTTTAGAAATTGGGAAATCACCAGGATTGAACCTTATTTCAAATATTGAAAACAATCAACTAACTAATAAATCAACTGTTAAAAGAATAGACTTGTAATTTTTTTATCTTTCTTTGTCTTAACATAAAACCAATAACATGAAAAATCTATTTTTAATTATCGCATTAAGTTTATTTAGTTTAACCACAACTGCCCAAACTGATTCTACCGAAACACCAAGTTCTTCAAACAACCCTGAGGTTATTAAAATGAATGAAAAAATTACAATGTTAGTTGCCTCTAAAGAAAAGCTAGCCGAATCAAATAAGAAATTAGAAGAGCAAGCAAAAACATTAAAAAGTAATTTAAAAAATAAAGAATCTGATTTAAAAGTAAATCAAAAAGAAATAGAAGTGTCTAACAAAGAGCTTATTAAAAGAGCCAATAAAGGAAAAAGCACTGAAAAAATTAGTAAGAAGAGGGATAAGATGATGAAGAAAAGCGAAAAGCTTTCTAATGACATTAAAAAATTGAAAAAAGATATTGATAAAAACGAATCCAAATTTAAAAAGAATAAAAAAGAGATGGATAAGGCTGAAGATAATATGAAAAAACTACAAAAGGATATTGAGAAATTAAATGCTCAATAGAACTTCTGCCAATAATAAATCTTGTTGAGTTGTTATTTTAATATTCTCAGTATTTCCTTCAACTAAGTTTATTGTTTTTCCAAGCTTTTCAACTACAGATGCATCATCAGTAAACGCTGGATTAAAATCTTGCTCGTATGCCTTTAAAATAAGCTCAGCATTAAAACATTGTGGTGTTTGAACAGCTTTATAACAACTTCTGGCAACAGCATTATTAGTACCTTCTTGTTTTGAAACATGTCGTAAAGAATCTATTACATCAACAACAGGTATTGCATTTCCTTTTTCTTCAGCAGCTGTAAAACATCTGGTTAGTGTTTCAGAACTTACCAACGGTCTTACTCCATCATGTATAGCAACAACACTTTTTTCTTTAACTTGTGTTAAAGCATTTTTAACAGATTCAAACCTTGTTTTACCTCCTTTAACTACTCTGTTTGGAGAAAAAGGAAAGTGGTATAAAACACAAAGCTCCTCCCAAAAATCGATTTGATTTTCAGGAAGAGCTAGTATAATTTCTATATCTTGAAAAGTAGATCTAAACTTTTCTATGGTATGCATTAAAATAGGTTTGCCTTTTAGTTCAAGAAACTGTTTGGGAGTGTTTGCCCCCATTCTTTCCCCTTTACCTCCGGCAACTATTATTGCATATTTATGCATTTGTTAATTCGTCTGAACTAAAAAACTCATCAGCACTAGCTGTAAAAGAATTTCCGTCAGTTTCATTGCTTTCTTCTTGTTTTACAGCGTTACCGTTATATTCGTTATTATTATGGTTATTGTTTGAAGACTTATAATTGTTATCTTTTGGTCTACCAATAGAACGAATGTAAGCGTTAAGCATTCTATGAATTTTCTCAACAAACTCTAATAATTCTTCTGATTCTTCAGCGCCAATTAACTCTCTTTCTTTAGATTTAATTAACCACCCTTTTGTTTTTAAAAGGTAACCTCTAGAAATATAACAGTAATGTTTTTTGTCTTTAAAATTATATCTTCCATAACCTGATGCAATATTTCCAGAAATTGCATCTGCAGATTGTAAGAATGGTTTTCCTACTGTATCTTTATTAAATCCTTCCCACTGGTTAACAATGTCCCAAATTTTTTGTTCAAAATCTAAACATTCTTGGTAAAGTTTAAGGTCTTCTAGTTTCATCTACTCGTGTGTTTTTTTATTAATTCCTTTCTTATATAATTAACATCGCATCACCATAAGTGTAAAAACGATATTTTTCTTTAATTGCTTCTTTATAAGCTTTCATAATTAAATCATAACCTCCAAAAGCACAAGTCATCATTAGTAATGTTGATTCTGGTGTATGGAAATTAGTAATCATACAATTTGCTAAGTTAAAATCATATGGAGGGAAAATAAATTTATTTGTCCATCCATCAAAAGGTTTTAAAAAACCATCTGTAGAAACTGAAGACTCCATCACTCTCATAGAAGTAGTTCCAACAGCACAAATTCTTTTCTTAGCTCTTTTAGCACTATTAACTTGTTCTACACACTTCTCATTAATATGGATTTCTTCCGAATCCATTTTATGTTTTGTTAAATCTTCTACCTCAACAGATCTAAAAGTTCCTAATCCAACATGAAGCGTTAAAAAAGCAAAATTAATCCCTTTAATTTCTAATCGTTTTAAA
This sequence comes from uncultured Flavobacteriales bacterium, assembly GCA_965369165.1. Taxonomy (GTDB): domain Bacteria; phylum Bacteroidota; class Bacteroidia; order Flavobacteriales_E; family Vicingaceae. The sequence goes on from CBDUPT010000079.1 coordinate 5,579, forward strand.
AGGTGTTTACTAAAATGCAGACCAGCTGTAGGTGCTGCGACAGCACCTTCATTTTTTGCATAAACTGTTTGGTAACGATCAGCATCTTCTGGCTCTACTTCTCTTTTAATATATTTTGGTATCGGAGTTTCTCCTAATTTCTCAATAATTGCTTTAAATTCTTCATAAGGTCCATCAAATAAAAACCGTAATGTACGACCTCTTGAAGTAGTGTTATCTATTACCTCAGCAACTAAATCATCATCACCAAAATAAAGCTTATTACCTATCCTTATTTTTCTTGCAGGGTCAACTAAAACATCCCACAATAAACTTTCTCTATTTAATTCTCTTAATAAAAACACCTCTATTCTTGCTCCCGTTTTTTCCTTGTTACCATACATTCTCGCAGGAAAAACTTTAGTATCATTCATTACCATTAAATCTCCATCATCAAAATAGTCTAAAACATCTTTAAAATGTTTGTGCTCAATCTCTCCAGTTGCTCTATTAACAACCATTAATCTTGCTTCTTCTCTTTCTTCTGCAGGTCTTTCTGCAAGTAATTCTTCTGGTAATGTAAATTTGAATTTTGATAGCTTCATCTGTGTCTGTTTAGGTGAAATTATAAGGGTGCAAATGTAATAATATATAACTGAATATAAGGGATATTGTAACAAGAAAAAAGAGGTTAATAATTAACCTCTTTTTTTTTTATTTTTTAGCTTTTTTGCAGTTTTTATTGGCCTTCTTAATATAGAGTTCCAAAGCTCTTGTCATTGATGGTGATTCTGGTTGAGGTGCTGCAATATCAATGTTTAATCCCGCTTCTTCAGCTGCTTTTGCCGTAGTAGGACCAAAAACAGCAATGCGTGTGTCATTTTGTTTAAAATTTGGAAAGTTTTGATACAAGGACTTTATCCCCGAAGGACTAAAAAATACTAACACATCATAATTCACATCTTTTAAATCAGACAAATCACTACATACAGTTCTATATAATGTTGCTGGAGAAAAGTTTATTTCACTTTCTTTCAGTAAATCAGGAATATTAGGACGTAAAATATCAGAACAAGGCAATAAATAATTGCATGTTTTGTGCTTCTTAATAAGTGTCATTAAATCTGCAAATGTTTGCTGACCATGAAAAATTTTACGCTTACGGTAAACAATATATTTTTGAAGATAAAATGCTGTAGATTCTGAAATACAAAAATACTTCATATCATCAGGCACTTTTATTCTAGCTTCTTCAGCAGCTCTAAAATAATGATCTACTGCATTTCTACTTGTAAAAATTACAGCATCAAAATCTAATAAATTTAATCTCTGTTGACGAAACTCTTTTGACGGAACACCTTCTACATGTATAAAAGGTCTAAAATCAATTTTCACTTTACAGTTGTCTGCCAAATCAAAATATGGCGATTTTTCCGTTTCTGGTTTCGGTTGCGATACTAAAACACTCTTTACTTTCAACATTCCTTTCTATATTTTTTAGTCGAATTGTATTTATTTCAAGATGAAAAACCGATACAAAACGACCAACGGTAAAATTTCGAGGGTGCAAATGTACAAAAATATATAGAAATACGAAACCCCTTTAGATTTTCCAATAACAACCAACCTAAATAACCTCATTATTAATGAAATAGAGATTGCTGGCAAGGCAAAATAAGTAAGAATAATTGAAGTAGATAACTCCGAAAAATAGCATAAACCGAGAATTGGAATTAAAAAAACACCTAAAAGGTGGTTATATAATGAAATGTTAAAAATGTATTCATTTGACAATGAAGGGTCATTAAATATGAAAAACAAAACTTTTGAAAATATATACTTGAGAGTATATATTGCTATAATAAATAAAGGGATTAACATGAAAGCCGCTATTGGACTTTTATTATTAGAAAAATGAATAAGGTCGTTTAAATAAAATATAAATAACGAAACACTTATAATATGATTTAGTGTTAACAACAAATTAGCTCTATGAAAAAACACTTTCTCTTCTCTTGTTATTTCTTGAGCAACACTATAATTAAATAAAGACTTCATGCTTTGTTTAAAACGATTATTACTAAACGCTTTAGCAAACCCAACGACAAAAACACCAAGCATTAACAAGATTGTTTGCCAAGGGTAAACATCAACTTCCTTTTTATTTGGATTAAAAAGAATCTCTATTTCTGTTGTTTCCGTTGGAACCTCTTTTACTTCAACATTCCTATAAGGAATAGCATTTTCATTTACGATACCATAAATAGTGTCTTCCCCCAACGTGTCATTTTGTTGCTGATTACTGTCTAATAGATATGTATTTGCTTTACTCACTATAACTACAAAAGTACATTATTATCTGTTTTAATTTTGAGCAAAAAAAAAGCCCTGATATATCAGGGCTTTTTAAAAATATTGCAAACTAAAGTTAGTTTTGAATCATGTCAGTTTTTTTCGTTGAATAGTTAATTTTTAAAGCATTGGCTTTTCTCAACTCTTGCTTAACATCTGTAACAATTCCCATCTTTGTTTCTTGATCTACTTTTAATGACCAAGTAACCATATTTCTCTCTGCTTCATCTCTTTCATCTCTTTCCATTTCAACAAATTGAAAGATATCTTCTTTAGTTTTAAACGCATCGTTTAACTGAATACGCGGAGCAGTACCAAAAGGACCTTGTAATGCTTTTATTGGCTTTCCTATATATATGTAACTAACTAATGATTTACGCTCAAGCTTAGAAACTTCTGTAGCCTTTGGGGTAACGTTAATTACTTTTAATGAAGTTTCTCTCATTACAGTAGTTACCATAAAGAAGAATAACAACATAAATACAATGTCAGGTAAAGCTGCAGTATTAACTGCTGGTTGCTCTTTTTTTCCTTTTTTTCTAAATTTCGACATTATTCTGTTCCTCCTACTTTTTTAGGTTCAGCTTCAGAAATTCTTTGAGGGTAAACCTTTTTTATTGCCTTCATCTTCTCTTTAATCGATTCTGAAGAACCAGATTGTTGAGACAATTCATCATAAGATTTTCCAAATTTTTGCTGAGCCAACTCATTTCTTAACTCATTATAAGCTGCTACTAATTCGTTCTGAACTTTAATATACATCTCATAAGATGTTCCATTATCATTTTGTAATGAAACAATCTGTTTTGAAACTAAGATATTACCAAAAACTGGAATTTCTTCTGCTTTAAACTCAGGTAAATTTGGGTTTGCAGCATTAGATGCATCAGAGACATTTGGAAAGCTAGGGCTACTTTTAATAAATTCCTTTGCTTTTTCTCTTAATAAAGCATCCAATTGCTTCTTCAAATTCCCATTC
>CBDUPT010000080.1:0-8789 GCA_965369165.1 uncultured Flavobacteriales bacterium
TCCATTAACAAGTACATTTTATCTAAGGCATAAGTAGCCGTTCCGTACTTTTCAATGTAATAATCTAAAGGTTTTAAAAGTCTTACTAATGCAATACCACACTCGTGTTTGATAGCGTCACTCATTTTATAATTTTAGCCGTGAAATGAAGATTATTTAAATGTTTTTTAAAAGACATTTAAAAAATAATCTTACAAAAGTAGTCATATTTTTAGAGTAGAATGGTAAAAAAATAAGCTGTGAAAGATTAATTTTTCACAGCTCATTAACAATACAATTATTTACTTTACAGTTTCATTACCAGCGTCAATCCATGCAGTAATACCACCATCTAAATTATAAATTTTGCTAAAACCTTTTTCTTTTAAAGTTTCGGCAGCGTTTGCACTTCTGCCACCACTTTTACAATAAACAAAAACAGGTTCTTCTTTATTTAATCGTTCAATATTTGTAGCAAAATTATCGTCATAGAAATTTATTTTTTCGGCTTTTGATATTGTTCCTTCAGCCCATTCTTCAGGTGTACGAACATCCAATACAGTACCACCTTGCTCAATCAATAAATCTTTAAACTGATTAACGGTTACATCAACTACTGTAGCTTCTACTTGAGCTACCTCTTGAGTGGTTGCATTTGGGTTAGAATTACCTGAGCAGGAATAAAGAAATAGGATTAAAATACTGCTAAAAACTAAAATAACTTTTTTCATAATCTATATTATTTTTCAATTTTATAATTTTTATCAATCCAGGCATTAATACCACCTGTTAAGTTAAAGACTTTAACAAAGCCTTTATCTTTTAATATCTCTGCAGCACTTGAACTCCTTCCTCCTCTTTTGCAATAAATTAATATGGGAGTGTTTTTATCTAAATGTTCAACCTTGTCAGCAAAATCTTTATCGTAATAATTAATTTTTTGTGCATTAGCAATTGTTCCCTCTGCCCATTCTTCAGGAGTTCTTACATCTAAAATTAATCCCTTTTCAGAATCCACCAATTTTTTAAATTGGGTTACATCTACATTAAAAACACCAGTAGTTTTGGTTTGTTTTTCAGTTGTTTGACTAATGCCTGAGAGAGATGTTAGGAACAAAAAAACAGTAAAAAGTAAGGTTGTTTTTTTCATTTTTTTTAACTATTTTGATTAATCAAATTTACTAATTCATTTGCTGGAACAACACCTGATTGTTTCCAAATTTGTTTGCCGTTTTTAAATAAAATTAAGGTAGGAACTCCTCTTACTTGATAAGCTGCAGCAGCTTGTTGATTTTTATCAACATCTACTTTAATAATTTTTGCTTTTCCTTGCACTTGTGTTGCTACTTCATCTAAGATAGGTGACATTGTTTTACAAGGGCCACACCAGGTAGCATAAAAATCTACTAATACTGGGGTGTCGGAATTTATAAGTTCATTAAATTTTGACATGATTTTTAGTTTTTAAATTCTATACTCCACATACCTCTTAACTCATCAATTTTATAGCCTGTTGCTAGATCTTGAGGGTATAATGATTGGATTTTTTCATGATTTTCAGGTAATAATGTTTCGCCAACTATACCATGACAATTTAAGCATAAGCCTTTGGTAGTTATTGGGGCATAAAAAGTAGGGTTTCCATTTTTGTTTTTTGTTATAACTGGTTTCCTATTTTCAATACTTGCCAAATAATCATTTAAAATGATTTGTTCGTTTTCTGAGGCTTGATTTAAAGGGTTTCGTGCTTTGTTGGATACTCTTTTTATAATCACATTATAATGCTCCGATAAAGAATCTGTTAATGGCATTGCTTTAATATTACAGTAATTTAGAGCATTTTCTATCCCTCCATCAACCATGGCTTGTTGTAAATTAGCACTCAATACTTTAAATGTACTTTCTGCAATCGTTTTTCCTTCCTTTATATAATCTGCATCTGTTTTTTCTACAACTTTTATTATTGTATCTGGAGTTTGTGTTTCATAATTATTACAAGCAAATAAACTTATTAAGCTTAATAGGGGAAGAGTATAATAAAATTTTGTTTTCATTTATTTAGATTTTAATAAGAAACATCACTAGATAATGATTTTAAGAATGCATTAATTTCATCAATTTCTTGTTCAGACAATTCTTTATTTAATTGTGTTTTAGCCATAATTGTAATAGCATCTTCTAATTTTTCTACACTACCATCATGGAAGTAAGGTGCTGTTTTAGTAACATTCCTTAATGATGGGACTTTAAAAAAGTATTTGTCTGCTTCATTTTTTGTGACTTGATACTTACCTTCATCAATTGTTTCACTTTTTGTATAATCCCAATAATCACCATAAACTCCAAATTTTTGAAACATAGTTCCTCCAATTGCAGGGCCAGAATGACAAGTAGTACAACCAATAGAAATAAATTTATCTAAGCCTCTTTGTTCTTTTGCCGATAATGCCTTTTCATCTCCCCTAACAAATGCATCTATTCCTGAAGAAGTAATTAATGTTCTTTCAAATGCGCCAATTGCTTTTTGAAGATTAGCATATGTTATCGGGTTTTCTTCATGAGGGAAAGCATAACCAAATAATTGAGGATAAATATCATCAGTTTTTGAAAGTCTATCAATAACTGCTTGTTTACTTGGCATAGCCATTTCTACTGGGTTTAATATTGGGCCTCCAGCTTGAGCCTCAACATCTGGTTCTCTACCATCCCAAAATTGAGAAGTATGTAATGCAGCATTTAAAGTAGTAGGGGAATTTCTGCTTCCAAAGGTACCTTCATCATTACCAGGAGATACGGGTAGGTTATCTACACCAGTTCCATTTTCTAAATTATGGCATGAATTACAACTTATAGTATTGTCTTTAGATAACTTTGTTTCAAAGTATAATTTTTTACCTAAAGCAATTAGTTCTCGTGAAGGTGGATACCCACCTTTAGTTGCTATTTTAGGAATTTTACCAAAAGAACTTAAAGCTTTTTCTTGAAGTTCTGTCAATGGTTTTTCAGATTTAGTTTTAATTTCATCAACTTCATATTTACTTTTTGTAGTATCGTTTCCACAAGCTACAAAAATTAATGTAAGAGGTATTAAAAATTTAACTTTCATGGTTAGTTTTCTTTTTAAGTTTATCGTTAATCATTTCGCCAACAAGCCAGCCCATTATTGCTCCATAGATTGCTGTTCGATACCATACCGAAGTGATGGCACAAGTACCACTTTCGCAACCTACAAAATACCAATAACCGTAACCAACTATTGCTCCTACAAAGGTAAGCATTATTGATACTTTCTTTTTAATTATCCAATTTTTCATTATTTTTCTTTTACACCACAACTACCTAATATATCGCCTAACAAGCACCATTTGGTAAATGAAGTTTGCAATAAATTAAGTCCTACAAAAGCATTGATTAAATAAAAATACTCATTTACAAAATAACCTAAAGCCAATCCTACTAATATCATAGCTCCAGCTATTCCTTTTATCATTCTTTCTCTCATCTTATTATTTTTTAAGTTTATATAAATTTTTCTACCGGTAATTGAAAAGCATGTAAAGGTGCAATTCGCTCTTCATTCTCATTAAATTCTGCTACTTTTTCGTAAAGTAATTCAGCATTTCCGTTAGCGATAAAAGCAAAGAACATAATGGACAAATCTGTATCTTCATCACTACCAAACCAATTACTTAAATCGACTTGTTTTTGTCCTGATTTCATACCTTCAATATCTACCTTACTGTAAATGGGAATGTTTGATTCTTTAAACATTTTGGCGATTTCTTTTTCATGTTCAACCATCCCTAAAACGATTATTAGTTTCATAATTTTTAGTTTTTTAAGTTAAAGATTCTGGCTCAGAAGTATTTTCAGCTTCTATTTCTAAAGGTGTTTCTTCAACTTTATGTTTATGTTTTTCTGTCATATAATACACCAAAGGCACTATAATTAATGTTAAAAATGTTGCGGTAATCGAACCTCCCATTAAAGCAATTGCTAACCCTTGGAAAATTGGATCAAACAAAATAATAAATGCTCCAATTACTACTGTTCCTGCAGTTAACAAAATTGGTGTTGTTCTTACTGCTCCTGCTTCTATTACCGCTTGTTTTAATGAAACACCCTCAGCTAAACGGAGCTCCACAAAATCAATTAAAAGAATGGAATTCCGAACCATAATACCAGCTAAGGCAATTACTCCAATCATTGATGTTGCTGTAAAGAAGGCTCCTAACATCCAGTGTCCAACTAAAACTCCAACTAATGAAAGCGGAATGGCTACCATCATAACAATTGGTGCTTTAAAGCTCTGGAACCAACCTACAATTAAGATGTAAATAATTACCAAAACAATTGCAAAAGCACTTCCTAAGTCTCTAAAAACTTCTAGGGTAATTTGCCATTCTCCATCCCATTTCACGCTATAATCTTGCTCTATAAATGGTTGATTTGCGTACAATTCTTTTAACTCATAACCTTCTGGCAGTTTTATGTCTTTCAGCTTTTCTCCAGCATCCATTATGGCATAAACAGGACTTTCTAAATCCCCAGCAATATCTGCCGTTACATATACTACTCTTTGTTGATTTTTTCTATGAATAGTCTTGTCTCTCTTTTGCTCTTCAATTTTTACAATATCTCCTAAAGCAACCATATTACCTGATGGGGAGGAGATTGTGATTTTCTTTAAATCAGCTAAAGAGGAACGATCTTCTTCTTTTAAACGTAGTGTAATAGGAGTCGCATTCACTTCATTTTCATTATGTAAAAATGAAACTGTTTTACCTCCTAAAGCAGTACTTAAAATTTCCACTGCCTTTTTAGGAGAAATTCCTGCTAACATTGCTTTTTCTTTATCAATAGTAAAATTAAACTCTACTTGATCATCTTCTGTCATCCAATCAATATCCACCACATCATTAACTGTTCCTAACATTTTTTTAATTTGTAAGGCAATGTTTTCTTGTACTTCTGGATTAGGTCCATAAACCTCTCCAACAACAGTTGCAATTACTGGAGGTCCTGGTGGAACTTCAACCACTTTTACATTGGCATTATACTTCGCTGCAATTTTTTGTACTTCAGGTCGCATTCTTTTAGCAATATCGTGGCTTTGTACACTTCTATCACCTTTATCCAAAAGATTCACTTGAATATCAGCCATATTATTTGCTCTTCGCATATCGTAATGACGAACCAGTCCGTTAAAATTGATAGGAGCGGCAGTTCCAACATAGGTTTGATAATTTGTTACTTCGGCTTGCTTTTTAACGTAAGCAGCAATTTCTTTGGTAACTACAGCAGTACGTTCAAGCGTAGTTCCTTCTGGCATATCGATAACAATCTGAAATTCATTTTTGTTATCGAATGGCAACATTTTTACAGCTACCAATTTGAAGTAAACCAAACTCATAGACCCCAACAATAACAGTGTAATAGCTCCTATAAATGTCCATCGTTTTTTTGAACTTTCAATCATTGGAGTCATCATCTTTTTGTAGAATTTATAAATCCACATTTCTTCTAACACAAATTCTTTTTCTTTTGATTTATCATTTTTTAATAAACGATAAGCCAACCAAGGAGTAATAGTTAAGGCAACAATTAAAGAAACAAACATGGCTACAGATGCTCCAATTGGCATTGGGCTCATGTAAGGCCCCATTAATCCAGAAACAGCAACCATTGGCAATACTGCCGCAATAACAGTAAATGTTGCTAGTATAGTTGGGTTACCCACTTCATTTATAGAAGCAATTGCTGCTTGCATAAATGGCTTTTTCTTCATTTTAAAATGCCTGTGCATATTTTCGGCAATAATAATAGAATCATCTACCACAATACCTGTTACAAAAACCAACGCAAAAAGTGTAATTCTATTTAATGTGTAGCCAAAAGCATAGTATGCAAATAAGGTTAATGAAAAGGTAATTGGTACGGATAAAAACACTACGAGTCCACCTCTCCAGCCCATAGAAAGCATTACAATTAATGCTACCGACAGAATTGCTGTTCCTAAATGCAATAATAATTCGCTTACTTTATGAGAAGCGGTTTCTCCATAATTTCTGGTTACTTCAACGTGAATGTCTTGTGGAATTAAATCTGCTTTTAATAAATTTACTTTTTTAATTACTTGGTCAGCAATTTTCATTGCATCAGCACCTTTTCGTTTTGAAACAGAAATGGTTACCGCTGGAAATTCTTGAGTAGAACTTTTATTAACTTCAGCTTGTTTTTCACTTAAGCCAAATGTCACGTATTCTGATGGTATTTCTGGACCATCGATTACTTGAGCAACTTGTTTTAAATAAATAGGAGCTTGATTCACTACTCCAACCACTAAATTTTCTACATCTTCTGCCGATTTTAAGAAGTCACCTGTTTCTACTAAAAACTCTTTATCGTTTTGATTAAAACTTCCTGCTTGGCTTTGTTGATTGGCAATAAATATACTACCTGTTACAATTTCTGGATCAATATGGTAAGCAGCCATACTTTCAGGATTTAAAACAACCTGAACCTCTCTACTTCTTCCTCCATAAGTTTTAGTGAAACTAACATCATTAACTTTCTCAATTTCATTAGTTAATTCTTCAGCAACTCGTTTAATTTCAAAATCGTTGTATTTGTCGCTCCACAATGTTAAGCCTAAAGCTGGCACATCGTCAATTGCTCTAGTTTTTACCAAAGGCATACTCACACCCGCTGGCATTTTATCCATATTCTTTTGGATTTCATTATAAAGCTTTACAATACTTCGTTCTACATCATCACCAACATAATAACGAACCACTATAAAGGCTTGCTCTTCCATTGCTTGAGAGTAAACATATTCTACTCCGTGTATATCAGAAATTATAGATTCTAAAGGCTTTACTACTCTAGATTCTACCTCTGTAGCACTAGCTCCTGGGTATTCTAAAAAAATATCTGCAATTGGAACTTCAATTTGAGGCTCTTCTTCTTTTGGTGTTTGAATTGCACTGTAAATTCCTGCAACTAAAAACACAACCATTAACAAAGGTGTTAGCTTTGAGTTAATGAATTGTTTGGCTATATTTCCTGCTATTCCGCTCATTTTCTATTTAGTTTGAAAGTTTATAAAGTTGAAAGTGAAAAGGTTTTCACCTACTTAAAAACTTGTTACTTACTACTTTTTACTAATATTCCGTCAGTTAATTTAGAGGTGGAAGAAACAATTAGTTGTTCTCCTTCAATTAAACCTGAAAGCACCTCAACATTATCACTATATTCTTTCCCTAATCTTATCCATCTTAACATGGCTTCGCCTTGTTGATTTACAGCATAAACTCCTGTTAATTGCCCTTTCGTAACAATGCTACTTTTAGGAACTAACAGTTTATTTTCTTTGTTTTTTAACAGACTAATTCTAGCAAACATTCCTGGTTTTAAACTTTTGTGTTGTTGATTTAAAGCAATTACCGCTTTATATTGTCCAGAAAAAGAAGACGAAGGAATAATGCGTTCTACCACTCCAGTTATTTCCGTTAAACCTGCATCTTTCACTGCTATTTTAATCGAATCGTTTACTTCAAACTGACCAATTTCAAAAGCAGGAATATCTGCCTCAATTTTTAATTCTTCCATCGATTCTAACGCTAAAATTGGTTGACCTGGATTTGCCATATCGCCCACATTTACCATTTTTTTAGACACAAAACCATTTATTGGAGAAGTCATATTTGCATAACTTAAATAGTCATTAACCTCTGCCAATTGATGCTGTGCTTCTTTGTATTGTGCAATTGCAGCTTCTTTTGCAGCAGTCATATCTTCCAACTCTTTTTGTGTTGCGCTTCCTTTTTCAAGCAAAGCTTTTATTCTGTCGTAATTTTTAATGGTGTTTTCCATATTGGTTTTAGCTGCTTGCACTCCTGAATTTGCAGTGTTTTGTTTGGCAGCCAGATCGTTGCTTTTAATTTTAATTAACAACTGACCTTTACTAATTTTCTCACCTTCTTGCACTAAAACAGCAGCTACTTGCCCAAATATTTTGGTACTCAACATCAGTTTATCATCAGCTTTTACAACACCCGAAAAACGATTTTCCCCAACCATTTCGGTGTATTTTACTGTTTCGGTTTTTACCTCTACCGACTGTTGTTTTGGTGTTTCTTTTTCTTCACCACCACACGACCAAGCCAATAATGCAATTGCTGGTATAATTAGATATAGCTTATTTTTTTTCATCGATTTGGATTTTTTTATTTTGAGATTTCTTTTTCTAACAATAGTTCTAAATTGAAAACCAGTTGTTGATAGTTATTAATTGTTTGTAATTCATTTATTTTTTTAGAGAACAATACAGCTTCAGCTTTTAAAACATCTGCCGTTTTTTCTAAGCCTTGTTCATATCTATCCGATTTTAGTCGGAATGATTCTTCAGCTTGAGCAACTGTTAATGAGGCTAATTCTACTTGTTTTTTAGCCACTAACAATTGGTTTTTTACTTGCGTTAATTCTCTTTCACTATCCGAAAGTTTTTCGTCATAACTCAATTGCATCATGTTTTTTTGATGTTTCATTTTTTGCCATTCTCCAACGTTTTTTCCTCCTTTAAAAATGTCCCATTCTAATCGTGCTCCTACCAAATAATTATTTGCGTTGGTTCCAAAAATTACATCATCATTAAACTCATAACTACCAAAAGCATTTAAGCGAGGCAAGAATTTAAATTTTGCACTATTTAACATGCGATTGCTTGCTTGTAATTGAAGCGACATGGCTTTCATATCCGAACGATCAGAAATACTTGTAGCTCCTAATTCTGCTAAGTTTATTGCTGT
>CBDUPT010000081.1:0-8625 GCA_965369165.1 uncultured Flavobacteriales bacterium
CATAAACCTCAACAGTTTTTACAACATCTTTTCTGTATGCTTTTAAACCACAGTTAAAATCGTGTAAATTTTTAATGCCCGACATTTTTCGTGTTGCGGCATTAAATAGTTTAGTAGGTATAGTTTTAGTTAACGGATCATAACGTTTCTTTTTCCAACCAGAAACTAAATCCCAACCTTCTTCAACAACCATTCGGTACATTTCTGGTAATTCGTCAGGACTATCCTGCAAATCGGCATCCATGGTAAAAACCACCCTACCTTCTGCAGCAGCAAACCCCACATTTAAACCAGCAGATTTACCATAATTTCGTCTAAATTTAATCCCCTTAATGTTAGGGTTTTGAGTCTTTAATTGCTCTATTACTTCCCAAGAACTATCTGTACTTCCATCATCTACAAAAATAACATCATAACTAAAATTGTTATCATGCATTACTTTGCCTATCCAGTCGCTTAATTCTTTAAGAGACTCTTCCTCATTGTATAAAGGAATTACAATTGATATGTCTAACTCTTGACTCATTGAGGCTCAAATTTACATTAAATTTTTTGTTTGTAAATTATACATAACAAATAAAAAAAATAATGGAAAAGCGTAGCGTTTACCTATTTCAGCAGATATTTTTTACCCAAAAATATCTGCTGCTTATAGGAACGATAGTAAAAGTCTCTTTGATTGTCATTCTGAATGAAGTTTTGTCTAAAATTTATTTTAGCAACAAAACATAATTGCCTGTCCCGATTTTATTTCGGGAAAGAATCTTCTTAAATAAATAACTGTATATGAGCCTTTTTAGTCATAAAGCCAAAAGATTTCTCCACTTCGGTCGAAATGACATTGAGAAGATTTGGAATATATGAAAAGATATTTCTACTTTTGCGCTGGGCAAGTCTTATACGACCAGCTCCTTCTGAACTTCCCCAGGCCGGGAACGGAGCAAGGATAGGAGGTTGTAGCGGTGCGATGTAAGTAGCTTGCCCACTTTTTAACTTCATACCTTTCCTTAAATCATTTTTGTATCCTCAACTAGATTGTTGTATATTGTAATCATGAAAAAACTACTACTCATATTTTTAATTTTTGTTTGCTTGCCAAGTTTTGGACAGTACAAGAAATTGATTGATGAAAATAAAATGTGGGTAGTTCATGATGATTATAACGCATGGATGGCTTGGCCTTCGTATAGCTACGATTCATATTATTATGAATATTTTAAAGGAGATACAATCTACCAAAATAAAACGTATAAGAAACTGTACCACCAAGAATTCTATTTTCAAGAGCACCAACCTCCCTATACAATTGACAGTTCCTTACAACAACCTAAATTAGTTGGCTTAGCAAGAGAAGATACTGTAACAAAGCAAGTATTTTTTGTTGATTACCCTCACTTATTATATGCTTTTCTCCATGAGGAATTATTGTTTGATTTTAGTGTTGTTTCAGGCGACACTATTACCCCTCTTTTTTATGCTCCTGGTCCTTTTTACCAATCCACTCACACTGTTGATAGTTTAAGTCAAATTGTTTTACCTAATAATGATACTTGTAAAGTAGTGCATTTCGATTTTGATTGGGGTATATTTCTTGCAGGATTTTTTTCAAATTTTATGATAGAAGGAGTTGGTGGACCAGGAGGAATTTATGCCCCGTTTAATGAGGATTTTGAAACAAGTATTACCAGAACGCTCTTATGTTATCAAGAAAATGGTATAAATCTTTTAGGCGATTGTATATTCCCTAATAGCATTTCAGAAAACACTAATAGCATAAGTTTTGATATTTACCCCAACCCAACATTTGGAAAATTTACCATAGAATTAGAAAAACCTGATAAAGCAAACATTACTATTTACAACATTGCTGGAAAAAAAGTATTTAACAAACATTATACTTCAAACGAATTAATTGAAATTAATTTAGATGCTCCAAATGGTTTATACTTTATAAAAGTAGAAACTGATAAAGGAGTTTTTACTGAAAAGATTATAAAACAGTAGCTTGCCCACTTTTTTACCTTCCATTACCTTTCCTTAAAGCACATTTTTATCTTCAATTCGTTTTTTGTACATTGTAATCATGAAAAAACTACTACTCATATTTTTAATTTTTGTTTGCTTGCCAAGTTTTGGACAGTACAAGAAATTGATTGATGAAAATAAAATGTGGGTAGTTAATTACAATTCTTGGTCATCTATCTGTCCTTTAGTAGAAACTTTGGATGAGTATTACTATGAATATTTCAAAGGAGACACCCTTCATCAAGGAAAAAATTATAAAAAATTATACCATCAAACCTTTTATTCCGACTACTTTCCTTGTTTTCCCCCAAATATAATTGACTCATCTTTACAACAACCGAAACTAGTTGGATTAGCAAGGGAAGACACTTTAACACAACAAGTATTTTTTGTTGATCTTACATTTGTGGGACCACCAAACGAGTTTTTACTATTTGATTTTAGCTTATCTGTTGGAGATACTATGAATTCAATTTTCTATACTCCTGTATATGGTGGATTTTCTAACCCTATTGATAGTATTAGTGAATATATTTTGCCCAATAATGATACATGTAAAGTATTATATTTTGACCCTGTATATTTTATGTGGGTTGAAAACTTGCGGGGGAACTTTATGCTAGAAGGGGTTGGTGGACCTGGAGGCATTTATTATCCATTTGATGTTACTCCTGTTGGAAATGGTGATGCTGATAGAACTCTAATCTGCTACCAAGAAAATGGTATTAATCTTTTAGGTGATTGCATATTCCCTAATAGCATTTCAGAAAACACTATTAGCATAAGTTTTGATATTTACCCTAACCCAACTTCAGGAAACTTTACCATAGAATTAGAAAAGCAAGAGAATGCAAACATTACTATTTACAGCATCGCTGGAAAAAGAGTCTTTAACAAACAGTATGTTTCTAATGATTTAATTGATATTAATATAGATACTCCAAATGGTATCTACTTTGTAAAAGTAGAAACTGAAAAAGGAGTTTTTACTGAAAAGATTATAAAACAGTAGCTTACCCACTTTTATTCCCTTTTACTTTCTTTTTGTATATAAGCTTTTGAGTTACTTAACACCACTAATTATTCTTAGGTAGAAAATATTATTCAATCTAATTTTTCTGCATGCATATGATTAAACTCACAAAGCAATGTGTCATCTCTATAAACTGACATAAACACTGTATTTTTAGCTTTATACAAACTATCCCCAATCTTTAATTTATAAAAAAGTTCTGGTGTTAATGTTGGTACATTCTTCCCAGATTCAAGCATAATCGTCAAACTATTATGATTATTTTTATTTCTATACAATTTCTTTACCTTACCCATATATTTATAACTATGAATCCTTTCTTTAGCACTTTCTTCATTTGTTTGATTGAGATTTATTACATAGCCTATTCCAAAAATAAATAAAACCATAACAGTGAGAATAATATAGTGTAACCGATTCATGACTCTAAAATTAATAATATTATACTTTGTAAAGTTTAATTATAAATCCAAAACAGTAAAGACTTACTTTGCTTTTTTAACACCACATCAATTTCATTCATAAAGTTGTTAGATACTGCAGGGCAACCCCAACTTTCAACAATGTGCATGGGGTAAGTTTCTTTATCCTCAATTACTCCCCAAGAGTGAAAAACAATATACCTTTTGTAGGCATTGTTGTTTGTTTTCTCTAAGCCATGCAGTTTATAATTAAAGTTTACACCAAAGCTACTCCACCCTCTTTTGCCCAATTTATATTTTCCTAAAGATGAACAATGGGTTTCTGGCGTATTGCTAAATTGCGGTGTTTTAGCTGCATCATAACTAGTTAAATTGTCGCAAGTACCATGGCTACAAACGGCCGATGTCATAATAGAGTCTCCTTTAAAACTCCATAAAAAAAGTCGCTTTTTACCTGAATGTATTTGCATATCAACCAATACACACATATCGGTATTTAAACCTTTTTGTACACAATAAGTTTTAGCTGCTGTTGCTTTTAATTTTAAACGATCAATTGTTTTTTTCTCTGGTTTAGAACTGCACGCAACAATCCCTATTACCAGTAAAACTGGAATTAAAATTTTATACATAATAAGTGGTTTATGAAATGTTATTATTCTTTTACAACTGCTGTTCCTTCAAATTCTAAGGCTGGTTTTTCATCTTTAAACATTGGGATAGTAGGCACTAAAGCATCTAGCTCGTAAACATTTTTATACCCATAGCCAAACAGGTTTATAAATGTTGGTATGTTTAATGCAAGTGGGGCTGATTTTCGAGCAAAATACATTTCATCCTTATCTAAATTATTATTACAGTAAATCAATATTTTAGTGTCTTTACTTGGAATTACTTTGCCTAATTTGTCTGCTGTAAAATCAGAAAAATTTAAATGAACTGCTCCTTTTATGTGTTTAGCTTTATACATTTTTTCGGAACGTGTATCTAAAATTATTGTATTCTTTTCTTCAGCCATTTTAAGAAATTGTGCGACAGAAACGGTATGAGTCTTTCTGTGTTCTTCTGCTTCAGCAGTTAATTCAACAAATCCAGGGTAATCTATATCAGATGTAGGATAGTCTTTTTGTTTTGGTTGTGCAAAGGCAACAGATGCAGTTAGTACCAATGCTATTAAATTTAAGGTTTTCATAGTTTTTTGTTTTATAAGGTTAAGATTCATCACTTCGTTTTGTCTTCTTTTGTCAAACACTTCGACTCCGCTCAGTGTGACAAACTCCGCTCAGTGTGACAAAAGGATTTATTTAATTTCAAATTGTGTTTTGATTTCGTATCTCAATTTTATTTCGGGAACATTTTCCATGTATCCTCCACGCGATTTGCTATAACTCATTACCGAATTACTCACCACATTACTGGTTGTGGTCTGGTTCCAATAAGAATGCTGGTTATTGTTTAACTCTGATAATTCATCAACTGTAATTAATCTACCTACTTCTTCATCAACAGCCTCTAACAAATATTTAGCTTTTGCTTTTGCAGCTTTTATTGCTTCAATTTTCACATCTCTTCTTAATTTTTGAATGTCTTTATTAGAAGTCTTGGTTATTCTGATGTGCGAAATATATTCCTTATCTAAATCTCTAACCAACTTCATAAAATCTGTTTTAGCATCTAGTGTTACTAAGAGCTTTTTCGATTTTCTTGAGTCGTTTCTGTGGTGCCACCAGTAGTACCAGTAAAATGAAGAGAACGTTCCATTAAAAACTACTTGTTCTTTAGGTACATCATTTCCCAAAAGCAATTTCATTAATGCTGTTTCTATTTTAGAAATGGTGCTTCCACCCCCATATTCAGTCATGGTAATTTCCAATTCTATTTCATCTGGTGGAACAATCATTTCTGCGCTACCTGTTACCGTAATAATTCGGTTTAATGGTTCTGTAATTTCAATAGCTTTAACATTTAAAATGGCAAATGCACAAGCAAGTATTAAGGTTAATTTTTTCATCTTTTTTAGGTTTTAATTTTCAACTAAATTAGAAGTGTGGCAGCGGCTTATCAATTCAGAATTAGGGAAACTGCCGTTTTAATGAGTAAACTGACCAAGTGATTTAGTTAACCCGAAATATGAGTTTAAAAAAACGCCAAAAACAAGAATTTACAAGGGTTTCAAGAAATTAAGTAATAAAAAAGTTAGTACATTTATCATCGTTAACAAATTAACTATTGACTAAAAAAATTACATATTACCTTATTATATTCCTTTTAGTTGGAAGTATAAATGCTTTTGGTCAAGACAAGAAAAACGAACCTTACCAACAGAAAAGAAGCTTTTCTAAAATCAGTAAATCATCTTACCAAAAACCCAATGAATCTGAAACTAAATTAAAAGATGCTAAAAAACTATTTGGTTCAGAACCAGAAAAAGCGTTAGACTTGGTTCATGATGCCTTGCTAATTGCTATTAAGGATAACTACCTTAAAGAAGAAGCCGATGCATATAAGTTATTAGGAGAGTTTAATTACAAACTAAACGAATACAATTTATCTTACAAAAACTATGGTAAAGCAATTGCCATTTACAACAAACAAGGCTTTTCTTCAATTTTTGAAATCTATTATAACATTGGAAAATCTGCTGAAAAATTAAGCGATTACAACAATGCTAATAACTATTATAGCAAATATTTAAAATTAGCTAAAGGTAGAAACGACAAGTCCGCTCAAGTAAAAGGTCATATTGCTTTGGGAGATGTTTACCTAAAAGAAAAAGAACTAAAAGGAGCTAAACATCATTACACAGAAGCATTACATATTGAAAAAAAACGAGACAACAAACAAGGGATAGTAATTGCAAATTTAAAATTAGGAGAAGTTGAAGAAGCTCGAAACAATGATAAACAAGCTATTCAATATTATCGTTCATCGCAAAACACAGCTAAACAAATTGAAGATGACCAAGCAGTAAACCAAGCTTATACCAACATCTCAAACATTTATGAAAATCAAAAAAATACGAATGAAGGAATTGAACTGAACCAAGAAGCTTTAGACTACAATCAAAAAAGAAACAATCAAAATGAAGTTGCTAAAAACAACATCAACTTAGCCAATTTTTACATTCAGCAAGATAACAATGAATTAGCAATCCAGAGCCTTCAAAACTCGATAGAAATAGCTGACAAAACTGGCGATTTAGAAAATAAAAGTAGGGCTACTCAAGTACTTTCTGAAGCATATAACAAAAGTGGTTTAGAAGAAGAAGCTGAAAAAAAATACAAGGAATATTTAATTCTTGAAGATTCTTTATACAAAATGAGAGAACGTCAATTAAAATCTCAAAATTTAAAAGGAGAAATGCTAGAGAATGCTCAAAACAAGCTTTCTTTATTAGAAAAAGATAAACAACTGAGTGAAAAAACTATTGAGCTTTTACGTCAAGAAAAATTAATACAAGAGCAATTTATTAGCGAACAAAAAGTAATAACCTACTCTCTTGTTTTAGGAATAATCATTTTAATAATTACTGCCTTTTTGGTTTACCGAAGTAACAAAGCAAAGAATAAAGCCAATCAATTATTAGTTTTAAAATCATTGAGAGCTCAAATGAATCCTCACTTTATTTTTAATGCCTTAAACTCTGTAAATAGTTTTATATCTAAAAGTGATGAACGTGCAGCAAATAGGTACTTGTCAGATTTTTCTCGCTTAATGCGTGATGTAATGGAAAACTCCCAAGAAGATTTTATTTCATTGGCTAAAGAGATTGACATTTTAGCCATGTACTTAAAATTAGAACACCATCGTTTTAAAGATAAGTTTGATTATAGTTTTGACGTTGATGAAGGTATTAATGCCGAAGAGTTTTTTATTCCTCCAATGCTAATTCAACCCTATATTGAAAACGCAGTGTGGCACGGATTACGTTACAAAAAAGAGAAAGGATTTTTAAAAGTTACGATTAACCAAAACAACAAAACCATCATTGTTACCATTGTTGATGATGGTATTGGAAGAAAAAAATCTCAAGAAATAAAAACCGACAATCAAAAAATTCAGAAGTCAACAGGACTAAAAAACATTGATTCTCGCTTAAAAATTATAAGTGATATTTATAAAGCAAAGTTAGATGTAGAAATTAAGGACAATGAACCAACAGGAACCGCTGTAACTGTTAAAATACATCAAGAAAACTTTAGAAAAGTAGAACTTTAAAAACTCAAATAACAAATTTTTTAAATGACAAATAAACTCCAATTTCGAAATAATAAAGCACAAAAAATGTTTAAAATTTGAATATTAGTTTTTTGGTATTTATTTGAAATTTGATGATTGGGTTTTGTAATTTATAGAAAAAGAAATTTTATTTCATGGAAAATTTAAAGGCAATAATAGTTGAAGACGAAGAAGCAAGTAGAATTACACTCAACAACTACTTAACTAAGTATTGTGAGAACGTAACGGTTTTAGATATGGCTGATTCTGTGCAAACAGGATTAACTGCTATACAAAAGCATAACCCAGATGTGGTGTTTTTAGATATTGAAATGCCTTATGGCAATGCTTTTGATTTATTAGAATCTTTAGATAAAGTTGACTTTGAAATCATATTTGTTACTGCCTATCGCGATTATGCTATAAAAGCATTAAACCTAAGTGCAGCTTATTACATTTTAAAACCCATCGATATTGATGAATTAGTTGCAGCAGTGGCTAAAATAACAGCCAATAAAAAGGCAGGTGAAGATATTTTCCACACTAAAATTTTAATGGATAACATCAAAAACAGTAACATCCAACATAAAAAAATAGTATTACCACAAATGGATGGCTTTGAAGTGGTAAACGTTAATGAAATTGTTAGGGCGGAAGCAAATGACAATTACACCAATTTTTATCTAACTAACGGTAAAAAATATTTAGTTTCTAAAACCTTAAAACATTTTGATGAGTTACTTTCTGAATTTGATTTTATCAGAGTTCACAAGTCACACTTGGTCAATTTACAGTTTATTACCAAATACATCAAAGGCAAAGGTGGTCAAGTAAAAATGACTGACGAAAGTATTGTTGATGTTTCTCCAACAAGAAAAAAAGATTTGATAGAGCGGTTTAAGTAAAAGTGTTAATTTTGGATTAAAT
>CBDUPT010000082.1:0-8484 GCA_965369165.1 uncultured Flavobacteriales bacterium
AAAAAATTCAAGCTTATTTAGTATGCCTTCATGGTATAATTTAGGGTTAACCTCTTATATGTCAAACAATTGGAGTCCAGAACTTGAGAATAGTGTGAGAGATGGAATATTATCTGGGAAGTATAAAAAATTCAATCGTTTATCTAGTAGAGATGCAGTTATTGCTGGACATTCGATGTGGGCTTATGTTGTCGATACTTATGGTGAAGCTGTTATTCCTAATATTTTGTACATGACTAGAGTTACTCAAAGTATAGAAAAGGGTTTTTTATATGTTTTAGGAATTTCAATGAAAAGTTTAACCAAGGAGTGGTTAGAATATTATCAGAAAGAGTATGAAAACTTACCTCCAAGTGTAAAGGAAGATTATTTAGCAAAAGAGATTTTTAAGATTAAAAAGAATAGAGAATATTCTCAGTTTAAGATGAGCCCAGATGGTAATAACTTTGCATTTGTAACCAACCAATTAGGACAATATAAAATCTATATTTATTATAAGGATGTAGAAAAAAAATATAAAATTTATAAAAAGGAGTTTAAATTAGATAGAATAAACGACTACTCTTACCCTATATTAGAATGGAATCCTTCTAGTGAAGTTTTAGCTTTCGTTACTGAAGAAAAAGGAGTATTGTTAATGCATTATTTTGATATCGCTTCAGGAGGAATTCAAGTTAAAGCTATTTTTAACATGGAGAAAATTACAAGTATGGATTACTCTGATAGTGGAAAAGAAATGGTTTTTTCAGGAGTGTATAAAGGGCAGTCAGATTTGTATTTATATTATATCGGACCTAATTCACATAAAAAAATTACTAATGATAAATTTGATGATTTAGAACCAAGATTTATTGAGAATTCCACAAAAATTGTCTTTACATCTAATCGTACTAATGATTCATTGGGCTACCAACCCACAGATATGGAATTGTTAGCATTGCAAAAGGATGTTTGGATCATTGATTATCAAAGTGAAGAAAAGAAATTGACAAAAGTTACTGAGACATCTCAAGTTTCTGAAGAACAGCCTTTTGGTAAAGATTCTTTAATATATTTCTTAGGAGAGAATGATAAGATATTAACAAGGATGAATGCTGTTAAAGATAGCTTTATTACACATATTGATACATCAATTCACTATCATAGATTTTATGAAGTTAATTCAAGTACTCAAGGATATAACAGAAGCATTAAAGAACATAATATTTATGATAATGGAAAGTATACGGATATTTTAAAGGATGATTACAAGTATCATTTAATGCTTAGAGATATAAGTGATAAAGCTCCTATCAGTTCAATTAATACAGCTGTAGATAGTAATAAGATTAATCCTATTCAAAATCAAAACATTGAGGCACCTAAAGAGAATGTAAGCATATTAAAAGCAATACCTCTAGAAAAGAGGAGTAGTAGAGAAGAGGCTGAAGTTAATATCTATGATTATGTTTTTGAGAAGGATAAAGGTGAGATTCAGAAAAATGTAATAGTGGTAGGAGAAGGAGAGGCTAAAAGAGATAGTGTTTTTGAGACTTTTAAATTGCCTAATCAACGAAATTACAATTGGTCATTTTTTAACGATAATTCAGGAATTAAGTTTAGTAATAACTTTGTTAATGGAGAATATCAACAGTTTACAGGAGGGCCATATATTGGACCAGGTTTAGGTGCGTTTATTAAATTTGGTACGTTAGATTTGTTTGAGGATTATAAAATTTTTGGTGGTGTAAGGATTTCATCTGATACAAGAGAATACTTTATGACTTATCAAAATTTAGCAAGTAGAACAGATAAAGAATACACAGTTTCTAGAACAACTTCTAATACAATTAATGGGCAATTAGCACTTGGTTTTTCAACTAATTCTTTAAAATACTCGATAAAATACCCAATAAATGAAGTAGCCAGTATTAGAACAACTTTTGCTGCTAGAAATGATAATATTGTTATTAAAACATCTAATGATTTAACATTACAAGAACCTAACTTTAATGAGTTTAGAGGGATTACAAAGGTGGCTTTCGTTTTTGATAATTCTAGGCCTATTATGACTAACATTTATTATGGAACTAAGTTTAAAGTGTTTGGAGAATATTATCAGGAGTTTGGAGATGGTTCCTTTGTTTCAACTAACCAGAATGTAAGTAATGGTGAAGTTGTTGGAATAGGGAATGGAGAGAATGGTAATATGCAGGTAGTTGGATTAGATTTTAGACATTCTTTAAAGCTAAGTAGAGAGATAGTGTGGGTTAATCGTTTAGCGGCTAGTTCTTCATTCGGTTATGAAAAGTTAATATACTATATGGGGAGTTTAGATGAATGGATTCCTTTAGGAGGTCAAGAGCGTTTTATTAATCAAGAAGATATTGATTTTACACAAAATTATAGGTTTCATGCATTAGCTGCGAATATGAGAGGATTTTCTCAAAACATCAGAAGAGGAACTAACTTTGCAGTAATTAATAGTGAATTAAGAGTACCTATTTTTAAGTATTTAATTAGAAGACCAATCAGATCAAAGTTTGTAAGAAATTTCCAATTAATAGGATTTACAGATATTGGTTCTGCATGGAGTGGGTTTGATCCTTGGGGTAAAGAAAACTCAGTAAATAAGGAGGTTATTACAGAAGGGCCTCAAAATAATCCTTCAATAACCGTAACTGTATATAAAGATGTTGATCCTATTGTAGCTGGTTATGGGTTTGGATTAAGAACTACTTTCTTAGGCTATTTTTTAAGATTAGATTGGGCGTGGGGTGTTGAGAATGGCTTTAGTACAGATAAGCCTATGTTTTACCTATCACTTAGTTTAGATATTTAAATATGAGTATATCCACATTGTTAATATTAATTTGTATTGGTGTTTTTGCTGGAATGGCAAGTGGCATGATAGGAGTTGGTGGAGGTATTATTATTGTTCCATTTTTAGTATATGCATTAGGTATAAATCAATTTAACGCACAAGGAACAAGTATTGCCGCAATGTTACCTCCAATTGGAATTTTAGCAGCATATAATTATCATAGAGCAGATGCAATAAATTGGAAGTTTGCTATAGTAATTGCTGCCTCCTTTATTATTGGAGGATATTTTGGTTCAAAACTTACTTTAGGGTTTATAAGCGAATCTACATTGAAAAAGATATTTGGTGGTATCATGTTATTAGGAGCTATTAAATTAATCTTCTTTTCTAAATAGTATTTTTTATGCAAGAGATTATTCAATTGATAAAGCAAAAGGCATCAGATTATAAATCTGAGGTTGTTGAAATCAGAAGACATTTACATAAACATCCAGAGCTTTCTTTCAAAGAGTTTGAAACAAGTAAATATGTTTGTGGCAAGTTAAAAGAGTACGGAATTGAGTTTCAA
Organism: uncultured Flavobacteriales bacterium; assembly: GCA_965369165.1. Classification (GTDB taxonomy): domain Bacteria; phylum Bacteroidota; class Bacteroidia; order Flavobacteriales_E; family Vicingaceae. The sequence continues at coordinate 3,372 of CBDUPT010000082.1, forward strand.
GATGGTTATGTGAAAACAGGAATTGTAGCTTTAATCAAGGGGAATAACCCTAATAAAAAAACAATTGCGTTGAGAGCCGATTTAGATGCTTTGCCTATAATTGAAGAAAATGATATTGATTATAAATCAGTAAACGAAGGTATTATGCATGCTTGTGGGCACGATGTGCATACATCCTCACTTTTAGGTGCAGCAAAAATTTTAAACGAATTAAAGGGACATTTTGAAGGAACTGTAAAATTGATATTTCAACCAGGGGAAGAATTGTTGCCAGGAGGTGCGTCATTAATGATTAAAGAAGGTGTCCTTGAAAATCCTATTCCAAATGCAATTATTGGGCAGCACGTATATCCTCAATTAGAAGCTGGCAAAGTAGGTTTTAGGTCTGGTATGTATATGGCTTCTGCAGATGAATTGCATGTAACTGTTTATGGCAAAGGTGGTCATGCAGCATTACCACACTTAACTGTAGACCCTGTTTTGATAGCCTCTCACATAGTTGTTGCATTACAGCAAATAGTTAGTAGAAATAGTCATCCAACAACACCTACTGTTTTATCATTTGGTAAGATAATAGGTGAAGGAGCCACTAATATTATTCCTAACAAAGTAAGTTTGGAAGGTACGTTTAGAGCTATGAACGAAGAATGGAGAGCCGAAGCACATTTAAAAATGAAGCAAATGGCAGAACAGATTGCTGAGAGCATGGGAGGGAAGTGTGAATTTAATATTCATAAAGGCTATCCTTTTTTAACGAATGATGAAGTTGTAACAGGAAAGGCTAAAGACGCTGCTATTAGCTATTTAGGTAAGGAAAATGTGATAGAATTAGAATTAAGAATGACTGCAGAAGATTTTGCATATTATTCACAAGTTACGCCATCTTGTTTTTATCGATTAGGCGTTAAAAATCCAAGTGAAGAACCTGCTTTAGGTTTACATACTTCAACTTTTAATATAGATGAAAATGCAATTGAAACATCAATAGGATTAATGGCCTGGATAGCAGTCTGTGAATTAGAATAGCGTATAATAATAAAAAAAAGGGAAGTTAAATTTAACTTCCCTTTTTTATTATACGCTTAGACTAGACTATTGTCCGCCAGTTTCTTTCTTTTCTAATTCATCTAATTTTTGATCATTAGTTTTTGTCCCATTTCCTCCAGAACCATATCCGTCTTTAATAATTACTTCTCCTTTAACATCTTTATTATCTTCATCTTCTTCATTACTAAAGAACTTACGCATAACTCTATCGTCTTTTTTAGCTTCGGTTTTTCTTGCTTCCATCTTTTTCTTATCTAATTCATCTGGATCATATTTTTTGAAAACAGCGACTAACTTTTTTGCTTTTGCAGCTTCTTTAGTATATTCTGTTGTTCTTAAATATTCTTCTGCTAATAACATTCCATGAGCCAAAACACCTGAAGTAGCCTTTGAAGGTTTATAGTTCTCATCAATTTGTTTTAAAGCTAAAAGCATATTCTTTTTTCCCTCTACAGCATTCTGAGACTTTACTTCACTAATTGATTGCCATAGTAACAAAACAGGGTCTGAAGGGACAGCTCTAAATGCATATTTATATACTGAAGCAGCTTTACGGAACTTATCATTCATATAAAGATATTGAGCTAGTTTGTTTGACGTATCAGCAATATGCACATAGTATTCTTTAAAATCATTAAACCAACTATTGTCATAGTACTTTGGAGCTTTTTTATCAGTTTTTACAAACTTATATAAATGCTTTTGAGCCATTTTTAATGTTTTTGGAAATTCAGAATCCTTTTCATCAACACTGTACTTTCCAGGAAGTTTACTCATCTCATAATAACTCATTGAAGTATAAATGTATACTAGTGGGTGTTTTCTGTAGTCAGCATCTTGCATTAATCCTTCACCTTTATAAACCACTTTGTCGTATTTTTCATCAACAAATAAAAAAGTTAAGTCATCAACTTTTTTAGTTTTCTGAGCAAATGTGCTTATTGAGTATAACATTAAGGATATTAGAGTAAATGATATTTGTTTCATAATTTTTTTAAATTTTAAAATTAAAAGTAAATATTTAGCACTTTAGTTACAAAGATAATGCCTAATTATTGAAAGTATTATAAATTTGTTAAAAATTAATTAAATGCAAGATAGAATAGATATCAATAAAGAAAATAATAAGTTAACAATAACAATTAAAGCTTATTTAGACGAGAAGAAGCAAAAAATGTTACTTATATGGATTGTTTTATTTTCAGTTTGTGGGTTAGCGATATTCTCTCAATTTTTTGAAAATTATGATAATGGAACAAAAGTATTTTTTGGTGTATACATTGCATTCTGGTTGTTTTTTGAATTTAAGGTGATTTATGCATATCGATGGAGAAAGTTAGGTTATGAGCAAATAGAAGTTGAGGGGAGTGAAATAAGATTAGTTAAATGTATTGGAAAAAGAGGAATAACCCAGTCGTTTAATAAAGAAGATGTGAAAAAGGTTGATTTCATTAAAGATGAAAATAGTAAATTTGTAAAGTCAATGAATGAATCTTATTGGAATATTAATAAATATCATTTAGTTTTAGAAACCGAAATGGCTAAAATTCCATTTGCTATAGATATAGAAAAAAATGATGTTAAAAAAATATTAATTGAAATAAAAAATACTTTATAAATGAAAAAAACTTGGGAAAAATATTATCCATATTTTTTAGATTTTTGGCAGTATATAGCCATTATTTTAGCATTTATAATTGGAGCTATTATATTTCTTTAATCTGAAATTTTAAATACAATCGTTTTTACTCTTTTTGTCTTTACTCCATCAATGTCCTGAGAAAGAACTAATTCTTGAGCTTTACTTTCTTCAAAAACTTGTTTAATGTTATTAACAACTCCGGCAGGTATGTTTAGTGAAATAGCTTTTTTCATAAATTCATTTTTAGTATGTTTTAAAAAGTATGGTTTTAAAGCAATGTCTAATTCTTTTCGATTTTTGACTCTTGATTGATTGGTTAAAAAGATGTCTTTATTTAATTCTTTAGCATTTAATATATCAAGTAATAATTTAAAGTGTTTATTACTGCCTATGGCTAAAACTATATAAAAACCATCTTTGGTTAAAAAAGTTTCTCCATACGGGGCTATATTAGGGTGCAATGAACCTTGAGCTTTTGGGATAAAGTTTCCCATTAACCAATTGGTAGCCTGGTTTTTTAGGGATGAAATTGCGGCATCATAAAGTGATACTTCTACAAGTGATCCTTTTTTTTCTTTTTGTTTTTTTAGTAATGCAATCAATATTCCTTCTTTTAATTGATGAGCAGCTAAAACATCAATTAAAGCAACAGGTAGTTTTAATGGGGGAGAGTTTAATTCACCATTAATAGACATAAAACCCGTTTCTGCCTGTAAAACTACATCGTAAGCAGCTCTTTTACTATCACATCCATATCCATTTATTTCGCCATAAATAATTAAAGGGTTTATACTTTTTAATGTATTGTAGTCCATCCCAAGTTTAACAGCAGACCCTGGTTTGTAATTTGTAATTACAATATCAGCAGTACTTATTAAATCATAAATAACTCGTTTATCTTTATTGACTGTTAAGTCTAAGTATAAATATTCTTTATTGTAGTTAACGGATGAGAAATAGGCTGAAACGGATGAGTTTTGATCTTCATATTTGCTCTTCCAATTTCTAGTAACATCACCACCTGATAATTTGTTTTCAATTTTTATAACTTTAGCACCTAATTCGGCAAAAAACATTCCCACATCAGGTCCAGCTAAAACACTAGCTAATTCAATGACTTTTAAGCCTTCAAACATTTTTAATAAGTTTAATAAATAATTCTCTATCTTTTCTAGCTGGTATTGAGTTATAACAATTTTCTAAAGTTTCAATTTTAAATATATTTTCAAATAATTCAAGATAAATTTTTTTATTGCCCCCAAAAGGAGGTTTGTCAGTATTTAAATTATCGTTAAAGAGTAAACCAACAAGTTTTCCTTTTGTTTTAAGAAGTTTATGACAATGTGACACATATTCCTTTCTAAGGGTGGGTGTTAATGCGCAAAAAAAAGTTTGTTCAATTATAAGGTCGTAAGTTTCATTATGCTTAAAAAAATCTGTTTCTATTAGGTTTGATGTTGGAAATTCGGGAACACGTTCTTTAAATTCAAATAAAGCAATCTCTGAATAATCAAGGACATAAACATTTGTAAAGCCTTTTTTAAATAGGTACTCAGCTTCGAAGCCATGTCCACAGCCAGGTATTAATATTTTAATCGACTTATTGGTTAATTGATCTATATAGTCCGTAATTGGGATGGAAGGGTAGCCAATGCTCCAGCCAGTTTTACTATTTTTATATCTATTATTCCAATATTTATTGTTTAAACTTAATTTATCCACCTCTTTTAATAATAGGTCTTCCTCCTTTATTTTTTACTGGAGAAGTATTCTTCTTAATTACTTTCTTTGTTTGACAACTCCCTTTAGTTGCTCCTTTTGCTTGGTATTTTGACCAAGCTGACTCAAGGATAGATAATGTTTGTCCATTAAGACAAATTTTTATTTTTTTAGAAGAAGAGCCATTTCCTAAGCCACTACCAGTATTGTTATTTCCAGTGTTTTCACAAGCGCCTTTAGTATCTCCATGTGCAGCATGTTTACTCCATTCCGAAACTGGTATAACCATTGTTTTTTTAGGAATAATAGTTCCTGTAGGGCTTAGAATAGGTGAGTCAACCATATTATGGCAAATAGTAATTAACTGAGGCTTTTCAGGACATATTCCTTTACTGTCACCATGAGCAGCATGACTAGCCCATTGAGATTCTTTAATTGACATTGTAGAAGATGTATTTCCTGATTTGTGACAAATAGTAATTATTTTATCTTCTTGTTTTGTAATACATTTTCCTTTTACATCTCCATGAGATTTATGAATCAACCATTTTGATTCAGGAATTGTAATTGTTTGAGTTTTTCCCGGTTGACCAGGAATATTATGGCAAATTGTAATTTGTTTGTCAATAACAGGGCATGCGCCTTTTGTATCACCATGAGCAGCATGACTAGCCCATTGAGATTCTTTAATTGACATTGTAGAAG
>CBDUPT010000083.1:0-8470 GCA_965369165.1 uncultured Flavobacteriales bacterium
CCTATTCATAAATATCAAAAACTAAAACGAAGACATGAAGCTCACGTTTTAGGTTATCATGAAGTATTAAATGTTATAGGAAAAATTGATTTAACGCATTTAAATGTTACCTATCCTGCTGGCTTGTTTGCATTATATTTAAAACAACGACATAAAATACCCTACATTATTACAGAACACTCAACAGCTTATTTACCAAGCTCTACACATCAATTTAGTAAGATAGAAACGAAATGGATAAAGAAGATTGGAGAAAATGCCAGTTTGATTTGTCCAGTATCTCAAGATTTAGCTAACAACATGAAACAGTTTGGTATAAATAACAACTACCATGTTGTACCTAATGTGGTTAACTCTGAAGTGTTTTATGCTTTAGCTGATAAAGTGGAAACGAAAATTAAAAAGATATTACACATATCTAATCTGAAGGATGAGCATAAGAACATATCAGGCATTTTAAACACTATCAAAAAATTATGTTTAAAACGTACAGACTTAGAATTTACCATTGCTGGTGATGGTGATATTGAATATTGGAAAAAAGAGGCTGAACAACTTAAAATACCACCTTTTGCAGTTAAATTTGAAGGAGAAAAGAACCCAAAAGAAGTTGCTGAAATGATGAGAAACACTGATTTGTTTTTATTATTTAGCAATTATGAAAACTTACCTTGTGTAATTTCTGAATCGTTAATATGTGGCACACCTGTTCTGTCTACCAAAGTCGGAGGCATTAATGAAATGCTTACCAATGATAACGGGATGTTAATTGAAAAGGGTAATGAAGAACAATTAGAAAGCTCCATTGAGTTGATGTTAGCTAAAATTAAAACATATAACAGAACTAAAATTAGTGATACTGCAAAAAAAGCATATAGCTACACTTCCGTTGGTGAAGAGTTTTTAACTATTTATAAAACCATTTTATCTAATTGAGTAAAAATGATGGCATACAATCTTTAATTAAAGGCTTTTTTAAACGAAAAGGTGGCTACATCTTATCTTCAATAATAATTAGCAAAGCATTTAGCTTTCTGTTATCCATATTTGTAGTAAAACATCTTACCACTAATGATTTTGGTAACATCTCCTACTCATACAACATTATAAGTTTTATAATTCCTTTTATGGGTTTTGGAATATTTCAAAGCTTAAGCAGATTTGCTCCTATTGCTAATTCTCAATCAGAAAAAAGAAGAATTTTTAAATTCACTTTTTGGAGAGGAGTTATAGCTTCTATAATAATTACTATAATTCTTATTGCTCTAGCAGGAATAATTACTCAGAACTTACCCAATGCTAAACACTATCTTATTTATTTAAGTCTTTTAGTGTTGTCGTTATTTATACTGGAGAGTGTTAAACTTCTTTACAGGGTTTATAACCTTAATAAACTATATGCATACATAGAAATAGGTCATTCTTTACTCCTACTTATTTTAGGAGTTACATTAACCTACTTTTTAGATGGTGTTGGTTATGTTTTAGCGCTACTTATTAGTCCCTTAGTTATAGCTTTATTTTTAACCTTAAAAAACAAGCTTTATAAAAAAACTCCAGCAACCAAATACGATAAAGCAGAAAAACTAATCTTTTGGAAATATGGTTTTTTTACAAGCATTGGTGGCTTGGCAGCAAAACTATTATTCTCGATAGATATTTTAATGATTGGTTACCTATTAAAAGATGAAACGGATGTCGCCCTATATAAAGCCGCATCCTTAATTCCATTTAGCCTTTTATTTATCCCTAATGGTTTCATTCAAACCGATTTAATAAAACTTACTAGAGAATACCAAAACAAAGCATTCTTAAAAAAATACATTTTAAACTATCTTAAGTTATTTGGGTTAATCAGTATTGTTACAGCTATTACGCTAACTCTATTAGCCGAACCTATTATGCAATTTTTTGGAGAAGAGTATCACAGTGCTTATCCACTAATTCCTGTTTTTGCAATTGGTATTATTGGTGCTTTTGTATTTAGAAATTTATTTGGCAATCTTTTAGATGCTTTTGGCTGGGCAAAAATAAGTGCTATTCTATCAATTAGCATCTTGCTTTTAGATGTTGTTCTAAATTACTTTCTGGTTAAAGAACATGGAATTATAGGAGCAGCTTATTCTACAAGTATATTATTATGGTCTTCTGGAATCTTATCAGCTATAGCTATTCTAGTATACTTAAAGCGATTAAAGTAACCTGGTTAAATCCTCAACCCCTATCACTCTTTCTACCGTAAATCCTTCAGCATATTCAACACCAATATCTCTACCAAAACCAGTCATTCTTGCTTTAACTGAGTTTAAAAAATCCTCACCAGAAATTGGGGTTTTAGGTGCTGTAGAAGTTGGATCATAAAACTGTGAACTAAAAGCTAATATCGCATCCATTTTTTTATCTATAAAAGCAGTTATATCAACCACAAAATCTGGTTTAATATATCTATCTTGAATGTAATGATAAACCGCTTTTGGTCTCCAGTGTAATTGTTTTTGTCCTTCAAGTTCGGTTTCAATTTTTAACAACCCAGAATAAAAGCAAGCCTCAGAAATTAATTGTGAAGCTCTCCCATGGTCAGGATGTCTATCCTTTGGTGCATTAGCCAAAACAATATCAGGTTGATATTTTCTAATCATTTTTATAATGCCTAATTGATGTTCTTTATCATTACTAAAAAACCCATCAGCATAACCTAAATTTTCTCTAGCTGAAAGCCCTAATATTTTAGCTGAATTATTAGCTTCAACAATCCTAAGTTCTGCACTTCCCCTACTCCCTAACTCACCTTTAGTTAAATCTAATATGCCAACTTTTTTACCTTGAGCAATGTGCTTTAAAATTGTTCCACTACAGCCTAACTCAACAACATCAGGATGCACTCCTATTGCCAATATATCTAGTTTTAAACTCATACTTTAACGATTACAACTTACTATTCTATCTTTAGTATTAATATCCTTTACAATATTAACATTTTTAAATCCTTTTTTTTCTAATAACAATTTCACCTCATTGCCATACTTTTCATTAATCTCAAAATATAACTTGCCTCCATCATTTAAATTAATTAAAGCAAAATCACTAATCGCATCATAAAAAATTAAAGGAGTTTCATTTTCAACAAACAAAGCTAAATGAGGCTCATAATTCAATACGTTTTCACTCATTAATTCTTTTTCGTCAGTAGTAACATAAGGAGGGTTACTTACTATTATATCAAATTTTTTACTGAACGATTTTTTTCTTTTTTCCAAAATATCATACTTAACAAAAGATACTTCCACATCATTACTTATTGCATTTTCTTTAGCTACAGATAATGCTCCATCACTTATATCCATTGCCGAGACAATAAAATTTTTATTATTCTTTTTTAAAGCAATTGGAATACAGCCTGTTCCAGTTCCAATATCTAAAACTGATAAATTTCCTTGGTTTTCTTTTAATATTAAACCTACTAATTCTTCCGTTTCAGGCCTAGGTATTAATGTAAACTCATTAACACTAAAGGATAAACCATAAAACTCCCAACTCCCTAAAATATAAGCTAGAGGCTTAAATTGTTTTAATCCCTTAACAGTATACACCACTTTTAACAATTCAGATTCAGACAATGTATTTTCATTACTTAATAGTAAATCTACTTTTGTTAAATGGAAATAATACTGAAAGACAATAGACATCATCTGTTCAATTTCAGAAGCACCATAAAAACTAACTAATTCGTCCTTAAAATAACTTTTAGCAGATTTAATAGTATTGTTTGGCATTTTCATTGCAACAAAGCTATTAATAAATACTGTTATTAACTTGTAATAACTTTCATTTATAGACCGAATGAAGTTTTTACAATTATTACTATTTTGGCACTTAAATATTAATAAATATGAAAAAAATTCAATCTATTTTACTAATTAGCTGTGTTTGCTTAAGTGGATTATCATTTTCACAAGACGAAGTAAACGTAGGTGACTCAACTGCTTTAGATGGTGCTAAAGCTCAAATGCTATACAATACTGGAATTGAAAAATTTAATGCTAAAGATTTGGCTGGAGCAATGAATTATTTTGATTCGGCTATAGCACTTTTACCCAGTTTTGACAAAGCCTATTTTAACAGAGGGTCTATCAACTATCAACAACAAAAATTTAATAAAGCTATTACTGACTTTAATAAAGTAATAGAGATTAATCCAGACTCTAATAGTTCTGCTTACTTTTTAAGAGGTCGTTCTTACCAAGAGTTAAATAAAACTGAAGATGCATTAAAAGACTTTAACAGTGCAATTAAAATTGACAACACTAATGCTAAAGCCTATTATTACAGAGGTGGTATATATTTCTTGCAAGACAAATATAAAGAAGCAATAGACGATTACACTAATGCTATTAAAAATAAACCAGATTATGCTTATGCATACAATGACAGAGGTTCGGCAAAAAGATTAACAGAAGATTATCCTGGAGCAATAAAAGACTATGAGAAAGCTATTTTAGTTGATAAAAAACTTCCTTTTTTACATAACAACTTAGGTAGTGCTTTAAGAAACAATAAAGAATATGATAAAGCTATTGCAAGCTACACTAAAGCTATTGATTTAAAAAGTGACTACTATTTAGCTTATAATAATCGCGGATTAGCTAAATATGAGAAAGGTGATTACGATGGTGCTATTAAAGATTTTAGTGATGCTATTCGTTTAAAAACTAGCTATGCTTATTCTTTTAGCAATAGAGCTGCTGCAAAATACAAGTTAAAAGACTACAAAGGCTGTGTTGAAGACTGTAACAAAGCATTAGTGATAGATGATAATAATGCTGCAGCTTACCTTAACAGAGGTATTGCTAGAGAAATGCTTAGAGAAGAAGAAAAAGCTTGTGAAGATTGGAGTAAAGCCGCTGAACTTGGTTTGAAAAATGGAAAACTATTTGTTCAACAAAGCTGTGATTAATAACTAATTAGAATTAATTTTATTATGAAAAAATATATATACTTATTTTCAATTTTATTTTGTGCAACTATAGTTAATGCACAAGACGTACCTTTTGATAAAAAAATATTCAAAGAACAAAAGGATGCTTTTAAAGCTGCTAAGGAACAACTGGATATTGGCTATGATCTTTACGAAGCAATTCCTGAAACATATTTTGATATTAATACTGGAGAATACAAAACACGGCAGGTGTATTATAGAGAAGCCTTAACTCCTTTATTTAATGCTAATAAGTTTAATCCAAATAACGCTCAACTAAATTATCGTATTGGAAGATGTTACATAATGAATGCTGTTTATAAAGAAGAAGCAGTTCCTCATTTAGAAAAAGCATTAAAACTTAACCCTAATGTTTCTCCTGACATACAATATCATTTAGGGATTGCTTACCACATCACTATGGATTTTGATAAAGCTATTGCTGCATTTGAAAAATACAAGAGTGTTTTAGTTTCAAAGAATCCTGAAGAACTAGTAGATGTAAACAAACGTATAGAAGAGTGTAAATACGCTAAAATTCTAATTACAAAACCAGAGCGTGTTTTTATTGATAATTTTAACAGACCTGTCAACTCAAAATACCCAGAGTACGGTGCTATTATTAGTGCAGATGAATCTATTATGATGTTCACATCACGAAGAAACACTTCTACTGGTGCAGAGAACATGCCTGAAGGATCAACAGACTATACTGAAGATATTTATATCACAAAAAAAGTTAATGGCAAATGGACTACTCCTGAAAACATGGGAGATCCAATTAATACTGAAGGTCATGATGCCACTACAGCTATTGCCCCTGATGCTCAAAGTATGATTATTTACATAGATGATAAAGGTGATGGTAACTTATATGAGTGTAAACTTGTTGGTAACACTTGGAGCAAACCAAAAAAGATGAATAAAAATATCAATACCAAAGCTCATGAATCATCTGCTAGCTATTCTAACGATGGTAAAACATTATATTTTGTTAGTAATAAAGATGGCGGATTTGGTCATCACGATATGTATGTAACAACTTGGGATGAAACATTAATGGATTGGGGACCAGCTACAAATTTAGGTCCAACACTAAACACAAAGTACAACGAGGAAGCAGTTTTAATTCACCCTGATGGTAAGACTCTCTACTTCAGTTCTCAAGGCCACAAAACTATGGGAGGGTATGATATCTTTAAATCTACATTAGGAGATGATGGTAAATGGAGTGAACCAGAAAACATGGGATACCCAATTAACAGTGTTGATGATGATGTTTTTTTTGTAATCAATGCTAGTGGTAGAAGAGGTTATTATTCTTCATTTAAAGCAGATGGTAACGGTGAGAAGGACATCTACAAAATTACATTTTTAGGACCTGAAAAACCTTTACAATTAAAATCCGAAGATAATTTATTAGCTAGTGTTGCTAAACCTGTAAGTGAAAAAGTAATTGAGAAACAAGTTGATGCTTTAAGTAAACGAATTACAATTTTAAAAGGTGTTGTAAGAGATGCTGAAACATTAAAGCCAGTAGGTGCAGAATTAGAATTAATTGACATTGAAGAGAATACAACACTTGCTGTTTTCGAGAGCAATGAAAGCACGGGTAATTATTTAGTTTCTTTACCTTCAGGTAAAAATTATGGGTTAATTGTTAGAGAAGATGGTTATCTATTTCATTCAGAAAACTTCAACATACCTGAAACTGCTGCTTATCAACAAGTTGAAAAAAACATTGACTTAAAGAAAATTAAAGTTGGTAGTGCTATTGTATTAAAAAACATCTTTTACGATTACAACAAAGCTACTTTACGTGATGCCTCTAAAAATGAGTTAGATCGTTTAACTAAATTATTAACTGAAAATCCAACTTTAAAAATTGAGTTATCAGCACATACCGATTCTAGAGGGGGCGATAAATACAATGAGCAATTATCACAAAAAAGAGCTCAAAGCTGTGTGGATTATTTAATTGGAAAAGGTATTAGTAAGGATAGATTAATAGCAAAAGGTTATGGAGAAACTATGTTAATCAAAACAGACGCTGAAATAGCTAAATTAAAGTTTGAAGATGAGAAAGAAGCAGCTCATCAAGAAAATAGAAGAACGGAATTTAAAATTTTAGAAAAGTAAAAAAATGAATAATTACATCAATTTATTCAGATCTGATTTTTTTAGTGGTGTATTAGCTGTAACCAAAAAAACATGGTTAAAAGTATTGTACGCCTATTTAATGTATTATTTCTCTATGTTAATTTTAGGTGGCTTGTTTGCTTTAATTGCTATCTCTAGTTCTATTGATTTAAGTTTTTTCACCAAAAACCTTGGTAACCCTAACCCTTCTCAACAAGAAACACTATTATTTATTCAGCAATTTTCCGATATGATTGCTACACCAGAGTTTTTGGTTCCAATGATAATTCTTTTTGTTATCTTATTGGTTATGGGTTCTTGGAATTATTACTTTGCTTTTATTACTACTAATTCAGAGGTTAAAGCTGAGAACAAAAATTTTGGCCAATTACTAAGACAATCTTTTAGTGTAGAAATATTTAAACTAATAGGTATTTCACTTCTGCTCAACATTATTATATGGCTTCTATTTGTTATTGCAATTATAAGTGCAGGTCTTTCTCCTTTATTAGCATTTATACTTTTTATTGTTGCATGCGTTGCTTGCATGAGATTCGCATTAGTAATACCAGCATTTGTTGTTGGTAATTACAACTTTAGTTCATCTTTTGCTTTTAGCTTTTACCACATTACTTGGAAAAGAGCTTTAAAATATTTTGGTATTTCTATTTTAGCAATGATGGTATTAATGGGAGTTAGTTTAATTATTGGCTTACTATCAGGAGTATTTGCCTTAATCCCTTTCTTGGGTATTATCATCCAAACAATAGTGAATATTGCTTTTGGAGCTATAATGATGGCTGTAATAACAAGTATTATGGTAGGTTTGTTTTATAGATATTCAGAAGTCTCAAAAACAGAAAAAACAACTGTAATTGAATAAAAAGATTTACAACAACCCTTCAATAATCTTCTCGATAGAATAACCGTCAGCTTCAGCTTTATAATTACGCACAATACGATGGCGTAAAATTGGCTCTGCAACAGCTTTTACATCTTCAATGTCTGGTGAGTACTTTCCATTAATTGCCGCATGACATTTAGCTCCAATAATTAAATATTGTGATGCCCTTGGACCTGCCCCCCAACTTAAATAGCTATTCACTGTTTCGTTTGCAAATTGACTTCCTGCTCTAGTACTTGATGCTAATTTTACAGCATATTCCATTACATTGTCTGCAACAGGTAATTTTCTTATTAAATCTTGAAAAAACACTATTTCTTCAGCATTCATGATATTATTAACCTCAGCTGTAAAATTTGATGTTGTATTTTTTACTATAGCTAATTCCTCTTCGTATTTTGGATAATCTACCCAAACATTAAACATAAATCTATCCAACTGAGCTTCTGGCA
>CBDUPT010000084.1:0-8415 GCA_965369165.1 uncultured Flavobacteriales bacterium
AGGAGAAGAAGGAGCAACTGCTGAAGGAGCTGAAGCTGCACCAGAAGCTGCTGCTGCTGAATAAATAAAAAGTTTATGAAGTATTTAGTTGTTGGGCTAGGAAATATAGGGTCTGAATACGAAAATACTCGACATAATATTGGTTTTAAAATATTGGATGCTTTAGCTAAGGCATCCAATATTTTTTTTGAATCAAACAAACTTGGCGATACTGCCACACTAAAATTTAAAGGTAGAACCTTTATTTTAGTAAAGCCATCCACCTACATGAACCTAAGTGGTAAAGCAGTTAATTATTATCTCCAAAAAGAAAAGATTAAACAAGAAAATTTATTGGTTATTACTGATGATATTGCTCTTCCTTTCGGAACAATTCGTTTAAAAGGCAAAGGAAGCGATGGAGGTCATAATGGATTAAAAGACATCATTAAAGTTTTAGGAAATTCTAATTATGCTCGCTTACGCTTTGGTGTTGGGAGTGACTTTGTACAAGGCAAGCAAATCAATCATGTTTTAGGAGAGTTCGCTCCTGAAGAACAATCAGAATTACCAGAAAGACTTGAGAAATCTTGTAATGCTATTAAAGCTTTCGGAACTATTGGCTTAAGCAGAACTATGAATGAGTTTAATGGGAAGTGATAAAGTTGGAATACAGAAATTTGATATCAAAGAATAACACCTTCCAGAATAATAATTCTTCTAAACCTTAGTAAACTCTTTTAAGATACTCAAACACTCTTTTTTTGCTTCAAAAAAGCCCATATGCCCAACCTTATCTAACAATACATATTTTCCATTATCAGACAATTTTGCTTGATTGATTAAATCTTCATAAGACAAGATATTATCTTCTTTTCCAATAATATACAATACTGGATAAGGAGCAAATTTTAAAATTATCTCTCTATCTAAACGAATTCTCATCCCTTCTAAAGCAGCAACAATTCCTTGCTTTGAAGTTGATAATGCTATTTTTTTAGCCTTTTCTATTCCCTGTTTATTGGGTTTGTATTTTATATTAAAAAGGTTAGGAATAGCTTCATCTATAAAAATTTTGGCATTACGCTTTACCACTTTTATAGCCCTACTTCTATCTTTCATTTTCTCTTCTCCATCAGCTTTTGCTGAAGAATGAAACATGCATAACCCTCTTACATTATCAGGGTGACTTTCTGCCAAAGCCAAACTAACATAACCTCCCATTGAATGTCCAACCAAATAATACTTTTTAAGTTTCAAATGCCTTAATACCTCGTAAACGGCTTCAGCCATTTCCTCCATAGAATGGACATAACTTAAGCATTGAGTTTTTCCATGTCCCAACAAATCTATAGTAATAACTCTTATAGTTGATGATGAAAGTTGCTTAGCATAATAATCCCAAACGGATTTATCACCTAAAAAACCATGTAAAAAAACAATAGCTTTACCCTTACCTGAGTCGGTAAAGCTTACGTCAATTCCTTTAAAATTTATAGTGTGATTTTTCATTCTGAAGCATTGTCATTCCGACCTTGTGGAGGAATCTTTTTAATTTAAGAAGCGAATATTTCACCATTCAAAAAATGCCAATTTGGATTTTTAGTGTTTATTAAATTCTCTTTCTTTTTCCTACTCCATTTCTTCAATTGTTTTTCTCTTTCAATTGCATGATTAATATCAGAAAACCTCTCATAATAAAGGAGGTTATAACAAAAGTACCCCCCTGCAAATGATTTTATTATTCCTTTATTTTCTTGATGCTCAAACAACCTTCTCTTTAAGTCATTTGTAACTCCAATATATAAAACCGTTTTATTAGGATTGGTTACAATGTATATAAAATAATTGTAATTCATTATTTAGAAGATTTCTCGATTTCGTTCCACTCCACTCGAAATGACATACTAATTATTCATCAAATCCTCAATTTCATCAGCTTCTAAAGGAATGTTAGCCATCAAATCATGTTGGCCATCTTTGGTAATCAACACATCGTTTTCTAAACGAATCCCTAAACTTTCTTCTCTTATATATAAACCAGGCTCTACTGTCAAAACCATACCTTCTTCAAAAGGTCTATTTCTTTCTTCAACATCATGCACATCTAACCCAATATGATGAGAAGTGCCGTGCATAAAGTATTTTTTATATAATGGATTCTTTGAATCTTGTTTAGCTACATCATGTTTATCCAATAGACCTAAACCAATAAGTTCACTCTCCATCATTTTACCTACCTCTTCATGATATTCATTATGCAAAGTTCCAGGAGTCAACATAGCTGTTGCTCCTTTCATCACTCTTAAAACTGCATTATAAACATCTTTTTGACGTTGTGTAAATTTTCCACTAACAGGAATACAACGTGTCATATCAGAAGCATAATTTGCATATTCAGCACCAACATCTAATAAAATTACATCTCCAGCTTTACATTCTTTATTGTTTTCTACATAATGTAAAACACATGCATTAAAACCTGAAGCAATAATTGGTTCGTAAGCAAAACCTCTAGATCTATTTCGTAAAAACTCATGCATTAATTCTGCTTCAATTTCGTATTCCATAACTCCCGGATTTACAAAGTCTAACAATCTTCTAAAACCTTTTTCTGTAATGTTACATGCTTGCTGCATCACATCAATTTCTAATTGAGATTTTATAGGGCGTAAATTCCTCATTATTGGAGCAAGCCTTTCATATTCGTGGTCAGGGTATTTTGCTTTACAATCTTTTCTAAATCTATCATCACGAGTTTCAACAGTAACAATAGCTCTTAAATGTTCATTTTGATTTAAGTAAATATGTTCAGCCTCTGTTACCAAACCATGAAAAATACTATCAAATTGAGAAAGCCAATACACCGTTTCAATTCCTGATTGTTTAGTTGCCGCAGCTTTATCTAATTTTTCTCCTTCCCATATAGCAATCAACTCACTTGTTTCTTTCACAAAAAGAATTTCTCTGTGAGCTGGATTACTTGCATTAGGTGCTATTACTAAAATTGATTCTTCTTGATCAACACCACTTAAATATAACAAATCGTTATTCTGACGAAAAGGCATTGTACCATCAGCATTAGTTGGCATAATATCATTTGAATTAAACACTGCTACCGAATTTGGTTTTAAATGCTTAACCAAATTTACTCTATTGTTGATGTATAAATTATTGTCTATTGCTGTATATTTCATCGTGATAAATTTTAGTGTAACAAATGTAATTATTCCTTAACTCAACAAAAACTATAATTAAGTAAATTACTTCATAAAAAAACACAAAGTAGGCGTTTTTTTAGTCCTTTGTTGATTCGTTTAAACCTGAATCTTCATCTGGATTATAATCTAATTCCGTTGATGAAGCATCTCCAACATTAATTCTTAAGATATCGTCTTCATTACTACCACTAGCTATTAAACCTAGCATCATAACTAAGTTTGTACCAATAATAACCCAAGCCAAAATTGCCTCATCAAATGGTAATACGCCATAATGCTCTACTACTTTATTGAATAATAAAATGGTTACCAATCCTCTCGGTGCAATTAACATTTGCGGAAAAATTGTACTTTTTAAAAACACTTTTAAGTTTAATGCTCTTGTTAAGAATATGACTAACATTATTAAACAAGAAATAATAATTGGCTCTACATGAAATAAACCTTCTAAGTTCATGGTAAAACCAAACATTACAAAGAAAAAAGTTCTAATTAAAAATGATGTTTCATTCGTAATCATTACAAACTCATTCCTTATTTCTGCTACTTTAACTTTATCTATTAGTTTTTTTAGAAACCCTCTAAAAAAGCTAGTTGCGTTATTTAAAATAATACCAAAAATTAAAATTATAAGTAAAGCTGAATAGTGAAAATACTCTCCCACAGAAAACAATAAAGCTAAAATTGCTAAAAACAAAAAGAACTTAATTTCTGTTTTAACTTTCTGAAAAATATAAACTAAAAGATAGCTTAACAAAATAGATAACCCAACAGAAATAATAACATTTAAGGATATTGCCGTAAAATAAGATTGCCCTTCAGCTGGTTCTTTTATCCAAAATGCAAATAGCATAATTCCAAAAATATCAGATAAAGTTGCTTCTAAAATCATAAATTCTTTTTTAGCAGGAATTAATGTATGAACACTTGGAATTACGATAGCACTACTAACCACTGATAATGGAATAGCATATAAGAATGCATCCATAAAGTTAGAATTTTGAGTAAAGTATATAATATATGCAATTAACGAATTTGTTACCCCTAAAATAATTATTGATGTAGCCAAGGCAGCTAAAACTGTTTTAATTTTTTTACGATTTATTTTAATATCTAAAGCCCCCTCTAGCACAATCATAATTAATCCAACAACTCCAAGTAGCCCTAAATATTGGCTTAAATCTGGAATATGTATCTCTAATGATTTAGCGCCAAATTGTAATGCAACACCTGTACCTATTAAAAATATTACAGATGGTATTTTAGTGTACTTTGATATTTGTGTAAACAAATAAGAAAATACAATTAGCAAACTAGCAAATATGATGACTAAATAAGGGTTCTCCATTTTAAATTAATTATCCTCCAAAAATACTTTATTCTCTGCAATAGGCTCTAACATTTCAATAGATTGTCTCACATTATTTACATTTTCAAAAACTAAGGTTAATTTCTCATTGCGTTCTTTCATTTTACAAGCATGTGGATTATGCTGTATGTAATTTAATACCTTAGTAAACTTAGGCGATTGGTAATATGGTGAATCTTGATTTGAAATAAAATAACCTACTAGTTTTTTCTGCTTTAAAACTAACTTTTCTAAACCGATACTTTTAGCAAGCCATCTTAATTGTATTGCATTAAATAATTCTTGAGTAGGCCTAGGTATTTCTCCAAAACGGTCAATTAAATTTTCTTTAATCTGATCCAAATCTTCTTCGGTAGATACCTCATCTAAATCTCTATAAATCGCCAATCGTTCCCCAATATTAGCGATATACTGGTCAGGAATCATAATTTCCATATCAGTTTCAAGCTGACAATCCTTTACAAAATCTTTATTTTCTAATTCTTCTTTATAAAGCTCTTTAAAGTCGGTTTCTTTTAATTCATCAATAGCTTCTTGTAATATTTTCTGATACATGTCAAATCCTATTTCAGAAATAAATCCACTTTGTTCCCCTCCTAATAAATTACCTGCCCCACGAATATCTAAATCTCGCATAGCAATATTAAACCCGCTTCCCAAATCTGAAAACTGCTCAATTGCTGTTAATCTTTTTCTAGCTTCTGGTGTTAAACTGTGTGTTGGTGGAGCCATCAAATAACAAAAAGCTTTTTTATTAGAACGTCCAACCCTACCACGCATTTGGTGCAAGTCACTCAACCCAAAATGATTCGCATTATTAATTATAATAGTATTCGCATTAGGAATATCCAAACCAGACTCAATTATTGTTGTAGCAATTAAAACATCATACTCACCTTCCACAAAAGCCATCATACGCTGCTCTAATTCATCCCCTTTCATTTGTCCATGAGCAATTAACACTTTTACATCAGGACATAAACGCTGAACCATTCCAGCAATTTCTTTAATATTTTCTATACGATTATTTACCACAAAAACCTGACCTCCACGAGCAACTTCATAAGCAATAGCATCTCTAAACACCTCCTCATTAAAAGTTACCAACTTAGTATCAACTGGCTGTCTGTTTGGTGGTGGTGTATTAATATTCGATAAATCTCTAGCAGCCATTAATGAAAATTGCAAGGTTCTTGGAATTGGTGTTGCTGTTAAGGTTAGTGTATCAACATTCGTTTTAATGGTTTTCAACTTATCTTTTACCGACACTCCAAATTTCTGTTCTTCATCAATAATCAGTAAACCTAAATCTTGAAACTTTACATCTTTACCAACAATACGGTGTGTTCCTATTAAAATATCAACTTCTCCTTTTGCTAATCTTTCTAATGTTTCTTTTTGTTGCTTAGGGGTTTTAAAACGATTGATATAATCTACCGTACATGGAAAATCTTCCAATCGTTTTTTAAATGTTTTATAATGTTGTAAAGCCAAAATTGTTGTAGGCACTAAAACCGCAACTTGTTTACTATCAGCAACAGCTTTAAATGCTGCACGTATAGCTACTTCTGTTTTCCCAAAACCAACATCTCCACACACCAATCTATCCATAGGATATTCTGCTTCCATATCCTTTTTAATATCGTTGGTTGCTTTTAATTGGTCAGGAGTATCTTCATAAATAAAAGACGCTTCTAACTCATTTTGCAAATAGGTATCAGGCATGTATTGAAACCCTTTTTTTGATTTGCGTTCTGCATACAGTTTAATTAAATCGAAAGCGACTTCTTTTATTTTCTTTTTGGTTTTACTTTTTAAGGTTTGCCATTTATTAGAACCCAACTTATTTACCGTTGGTGGCGTTCCATCTTTACCAACAAACTTTGAAATTTTATGTAATGAATGTATGCTTACATACAATAAGTCGTTATTTGAATAAACGATACGTATCGTTTCTTGCTTTTTACCTTGGACATCTATTTTTTCTAGACCTGAGAATCTACCCACTCCATGATCAATATGTGTAATAAAATCACCAGGACTTAATCCATGTATTTCTTTTAATGTTAGAGCTTCCGTTTTTTTATTGTAACTACTTTTTAAATTAAATTTTTGGTAACGGTTAAATATCTGATGATCCGTATAACAAGCAACCTTCTCATCTATATCAATAAAACCCTCATGAATAGGCAACAGAATAAAGTTGACCTCTAATTCTTTACCAATATCTTCAAAAATATTTTGTAAACGCTCTACTTGTTTAGTTGTATCCGTTAAAATAACATTGGTAAAACCGTCTTGCTTTTTTGCTACAACATCATCATGCAACAAATCAAAATTCTTATTAAAACTTGGTTGTGGTTTTTGATTAAACAAAACCGTAAAATCACTTTTTAAAGTAAACTGTGAACCAAACTCAATTGTATTTTTTTGTTCTATTCGTTCTAAAAAACCTTCTTTAGTTGCAAATAAATCTTCAGGTTTTAAATGCTTTAATGGAGAATCTTCAACCTCTTGATAAGCCTCTAAAGCACGCTCAAAATCTTTATTAATTCTTTCCGAAGTAAGCTCAATGTTTTTATCCCAAACAATACAATTCTTGGGTAAAAAATCAATAAATGACTCTCTGGTTTCACTAATTAAAGTAGTTTGAACGTTAGGAATAATTGCTATTCTTTTGTATTCTTTTATACTTAATTGAGTTACTGGATTAAAGGTTCTGATAGATTCTACTTCATCACCAAAAAACTCAATTCTATAAGGATGATTATTAGAGAAAGAAAACACATCTACAATACCACCACGAACAGAAAACTGACCAGGTTCAATCACAAAATCTTCACGAACAAAACCATATTCGTACAACACTTCATTAATAAAATCTATAGAAAGTTCATCCCCAACATTTATTCTTGTGGTACTCTTTTCTAAGTTATTTTTGGTGACTACTTTTTCTGATAAAGCATCAGGATAGGTAACCACACATTTAGTACTACTCCTTTTAGCCAAAGCACTTAAAACTTCAGCACGCAATAAAATATTAGAATTATCAGTATCCTCTATTTGATAGGGTCTACGGTAAGAACTTGGAAAAAACAACACTTTTTCATCACCTACAATACGCTGCAAATCATTGTAAAAGTATGCAGCTTCTTCTTTATCATTTAAAATAAAAAGTTGATCAACCGGGAAATTTGAAAAAATACCATTAGCTAAAAACGGAACAGCCGAGCCCACCAATCCCTGTAAATGAACATGTGATAACTCATTTTCTTTAAACTGATTGCAAATTTTTTGCGTTTTTTCTGAGTTTGAAAAAATCGCTTTTAACTCCATCGCTTTCATCCAAGCATAAAATTAAGATTTAATCCCTGATGGAGAGATTATAGCATATATATTTTTAGTTTTGAAGTATGAATAAAATTTTACTTTTAGTTTTATTATTTACATTAAGCTATTCTACTTATAGCCAAGACAAGGTGAAACCAAGAAAAATGAGCTATAGTGATTTTACCAAAGATTTTGGATTTAATGATACCGCTAGTGTTATTATCGATATATTCTTTGACAAGAAAGATAACGGGGCTTATGGAGAAATGTTATTTCTACCTATTACAGTTGGCCTAGCAGCTATACCCCAAACTAAAACAATAGGAATTCCACTAACTTTAATTAGTGCTCCTTTATTTTTACATGGCTGCTACATCTCAATTAAATATAGAAAAGGGAAATTATATAAAGTGTTATCTAATTACAAAACATCTAATGCACTACCTAAATGGCTACAAAAGAAAGTATACAAGCAACTTGGACTATATAAAGTGGTAGATAGAGAATATTAATCTT
>CBDUPT010000085.1:0-8381 GCA_965369165.1 uncultured Flavobacteriales bacterium
CTATTGTTAATTTTTCCATTGTTTTCTAATTTATCTTTAAATATCTGAATAAAATCAACGCAATGGTTAAACTTTTATACGTATGACAGCAATTTGAAGACAAATCAAAATTTATCATAGATGAAACAGGTTTTTAGCTAAAGACTTTTCATCTCTTTAAACTTACTTGCCTGTCTTCTTGAGATTTCTATCTGCTCTCCATTTTTCAACTTTACCATCAACCCTCCATTAAACCAACCCTCAATTTTGTCAACCCAGTTTAGGTTTATAATAAATTTTCTGTTTGCTCTGAAAAAAGTATTTTCATCAAGCTTGTTGGCTAAATTATTTAGTGATTTTAAAATAAGTGGCTTGTTATTATCAAAATAAACGCGAACATAATTTCCTTCAGACTCAAACATTGGAACATCACCAAGTCTGACAAACCAACACTTTTCACCATCTTTAACAAAAACTTGATGATTTTCAGTCAATTTATCACCAACGGATACTGGCTCTGTCGTTTCTACTTTAATCTTACTAATAGCCTCCTTTAATCGATCTGTTTGTATTGGTTTTAATAAATAATCTAACGCATTTACCTCGAATGCTTTTATAGCGTACTCATCATAAGCTGTTACAAATATAACATGAGGCGTATAATCCAATTCTTCTAAAACTCCGAACCCATCTTTCCCAGGCATATGAATATCTAAAAAAACAACATCAGGCTTCAACTTATCAACCTCTATTATAGCATCATCTGCACTATCGCATTCTTTAATAATTTCTATTTCCGGAAATTCTGATAAAAGTCTTGACAATTCTTTTCTTGCCAGTCTTTCATCATCTACTATTATTGCTTTCATAGGTTATAAAATAGTTTCATTTGGGATTATCAATTCTGTTTTTACTTTATTGTCTTGATTTTGGATAGAAAATGATGCCTTATCACCATATAGCAATTGTAATCGTTGAACTGTATTTACTATTCCAAACCCTGTTTCTGTAGGTTTATTTTCATCATAAACACCACTATTATAAATGGTAATTATTAAATTATCATTTTCTACTTTAGACGATATTTTGATAACTCCTCCTTTTGGGAGCTTAGATGTTCCATGCTTAATTCCATTTTCAACTAATGTTTGAATCATTAATGGTGGAACTAAAAAATTTTCCGAACCAGCTTTTATATCTCTTTCTATCATTAAACGTTCCTCAAACCGAGTCTTTTCCAAGCATAAATAATCATTTACCAACTTCATTTCATCACTTAAAGGAATTAGCTTTTTATTCCCCATTAACAATGAATTTCTAAGCACATTGGATAGTTGTGTAATCGCTTCTTTTGCAGATTTAGGCTCTTCATCAACTAAAGCCCTTATGCTATTCATTGAGTTAAAGATAAAGTGTGGATTTAACTGAGACTTAAGTTTATTTAACTCTATCTCATTTTTTGCTGCTTGCCATTTTAAATTTTTAATCTCTTCTTTTTTATAATTATTAACATAATGAAATAAAAAATACAATAATGACCATATTAAAAATAACAAGGTCCAACTAATAATTGATGGAAAAGCATCTTGCCAATTAAGCTCATATTGATTTTGAACAATTATCCATTCGATAATTATAGATTTAAGCAAATAAACTAATACACCCGAAAGAATAGTTCCAAATAGAATTCGAGGTATTAATTGAGGAATACTAAACCTCATCCAATTTAACTTAACTATAAGTATTCTGTAACCATGGGCTATAGAAAGAACAATTAAAAAGATAGCTAATAAACTGTAAACTAACTCTACTGTTAAAACATTACCTGTAAGGATATTAAAAATACCAACTATAACAACATACATTAACCATCCAGCAACCTGAAAAAACCAATATAACTTTGTTTTATTAAGCATTTACAATAAAATTATTGTCCTAACCAAGCCTTTCTTAACTTCAATTGTTCAGGAGTAGCATCAGGGTTAAATTCAATTAAATAACTTTTTTTCTTTTCTACCAAAACAGCTTTACTTTTCAGCTTTTTATTGACATACTTCCCCTTCTCTTTACGAGCCACAATCACCTCAACTTTATCTCCAGGACGAGTGTTTTTTCTATAATCAGCTAATTGATCTTGTACCGAATCCATATCTATTTCAACTCCGTTAACAGATAAAATTTCATCGTTAGTTTTATAACCTAATGCTTTACCAAATTCATCAGCATTTCCCATATCGGCTACAAATAATCGTTGTGTTTCTGGGTTAAAACTTAAAAGCACCCCCCCTAAACTAACTTCTTTAACTATAATATCCTTTTTAAAAATAATTCCAACCTTAGCAAACAACTCTTCAAATGGAAGTTCTTTACTTCCTTCAATATAATTGGTAAAAAAATCACGAGTTTCTGGAACAGTTAATTCTGCAATTTTATCAAACAATTTTTCATCTTCAAATGAAATATATTTGCCATAAGTTTCTGATAATTTCGCCATTAAATCTTTTGTACCCATCTTGCCGTCAGTTTTATCTCTCAATAAAATATCCAAGCACAATCCTATTAATGCTCCTTTTTGATATACATTACCATACTGTCCTTCATGCTCATCTAAACACCCTAAACTCATTTCAGTAAAAGGTAACTCATCTTTATAACCACTAGCACCTTGTAATTTATCTTCTATTACCTTTAAATATTGTTGAGGAGTTTGCATGCCTCCGTAAACTTGAACATGCCCAGCAAAATACTCAGTAACACCTTCATACATCCATAAATGTTTGGACATTTTAGGGTTTATATAATCAAAATCTCCAATTTCTCGTGAGTGTATATTTAAAGGAGTAACTATATGAAAAAATTCATGAGCAGCAACATCTACAATAATTCCAGATAATTGGTCGGCTGGCATTTCAGGCAAATAATAAAAAGAAGAATACGAATGCTCTAAAGCCCCACTACCTCCAGAACCACTAGCCCCAGAATACAAATAAATTAAAAACGCATACTTATCTACTGGCAATTTACCACCGAGATAATTTCTTTGATGCTCTAATATTTCATTAATATCCTTAGATATTTCTTTAGCTGTAACAGATTTGTTTTTAGAATAAACAGAGATTAAAACATCTGCGTTTCCTACTTTTAACGTAACAGTGTCAGGTACATTATACATAATAGGAGAATCTACAACATCCATGTAATTATCAATAATGTAAGTATCTATATTTCCTACTGTTTTAATATCAGAGAGACCTGTTGAACCATAAAAATTATCAGGACGAGTTACATTTAACTCATACTTTAAATTTTTCATCCCATCAAAATATCCAAAGAACCCATGATTGTTCAATACTACATTCTCATCTTTTTCAATATTTGTTCCACCTGGCTCAAAAACCAAATGATCTACATCTGCATCCCAAGTATCTTCAACCCAATAAGTAATTTTTGCTAAATTATCCGCCCCATCAATTTCCCAACGATTATCATCTAGTCTATTTATAGTTAATGCTAACCCATCTTTATCAAAAGCTTCAAAGTCCATAGCGTACTGACCAAAATCATAAATATTATAGGTGCCTGGAACAATTTTCGGCATGTTATAAATAATTTTTTTGGAAGCAATTTTAGGTGTCTTTAACTCAATTTGAATTAAATCACTATTAATTTTATTTAAATCTAAATAAAACTGATACTTATCTTCTTGAGCAACCGCCCCAATTGTTATAAAAACAAATAATAAACTTAGTAATTTTCTCATCTCAACTTCATTTTATTTCTTTCTCAAAGCTACCCTTAATTCAATAAAAGATAAATCTTTATTACATCAATGGTAAATTTAATCCATTAGAGGTTTTTGTACGGGTTAACATAAAAAAAGGGAGTTATTAAATAACTCCCTTTTTTCATTAATATTATTTATCTAAAACATAGGTATATTATATGTATTGTTATTTATTGTAACAGTAGCCTGATTATCACAATCACCTGTCCCAAAATCAACAATTCTCGGATCAAGACCATCTGGTACTATTTCTAAAGTACCACTTACTAACCATCTACAACAAATTTCTTTTCTTAAAGGAGATGTTATAGTAACTGTATATGGTTTTCCTTTTTGATTAACTCCATTAGCACTTCCAGTAATTAGATAAACATCATCACAAATACCAGCAAAACCATGCGTAAATAATGTTGTTGAATCACCTTCAATCCATTCATTTGTCCTACTAGTTGTCCAAGTTATTTCTTTGGTATCTGGGTAAGTCAATTTTCCGTTAACTACATCTACAGAAAACTCAAAATTGTTATTTGAATTATAACCATCATTTGTAATAGTTTTAGTTCCTTCTACTTTAATATCATTAACATAATAATCTTGAGGCTGGATAGTTAATGTGGTCCCCACATCTCTATATCTGCCAGTCAGTGTAACTATTAGTTTACCTCTACGATCAACTCCATATACTCCAGTACAATTTGAAGATCCAAAATCTATCTCCATAACCTTAGGCCAATTAGGATCAATCCATGCTGGGTTAATCGTTACAGTTGCACAATTACCAAAAGTATAACCAGTTTTGTTTGGGTTTCCAACCCCCTTACTAGTTTGCCCTTCATCATCTGCAGCTTCTTCCACTACCTTTTTTATATCTGCAAACATATTCTCAGCAGTAGCATTATCCCTAGAAGATGTTGATGTGTTATCAATTATTGTAGTATTCGCATCTTTATCACAACCAATAAAAACTAATCCAATACTTAAAACAAGTGTTAAATATATATTTTTCATAATTCGAAAGTTTAAAAAGTAAATTTAACATTTTTCTTGTCATAAAAATCAAAGTACACATCCAAATAATAAACATGTTAGTCTAAAAACAACTGATGTTCATTGATTTAAGTAACTAAAGCAGTATTTTTACGTAAATTATAATGAACCATAAAACTTAATCACATGAAAAATTTAGTTGTTATAATAGCCTTAATTATTCCTTCTGTATTTATGGCTCAAAGTTCTAGAGATGTTAATTTGATTATTCAAAAAACAATTGATTTGAATGCTTTAAAGAAGTTTTATAATGAAAGTGAAAAAACTGGAGAAACTCCCCTTATTATTATTAATGATGCAAAAATACCGAACAACCTAATTGTATTTAAGTTTAACAAGCGAGTAAAAATAATGACTACTAAAGAACTAGAAACCTTTAAGTCAATATACAAGGGAAACTTAGATAGTTACTTTGTTTTTGAAGTTTTAGACCTTAAGGATGACCAAGCAACTATTAAAGCTACTTTTAGGAAAAATGAAAAAATTGCCATTAATGTGAGTATGAAAAAAGAAGCTAATCAATGGACTATTGTTGATTCTTCTGCTGGGTAATTTATGGGGAAGTTAAAACTCGATTTACACGACATTTACAACAAATCAAATTTAATTGACGAAGCTTTAAACGATATTATCGATGAGGCTTTAGATAAAAAAATAAAATTAGTTGAAATTATTCCTGGTAAAGGAAGTGGTCAACTTAAAAAAAAAGTCATTCGATTTTTACAACAATCAAATATTAAAAACAAATACCACCGAATTGATAAGGACAGCAAAAATTTTGGACGTATTTTTGTTCACTTTAAACACTAATTATGTTTAGTAGCGGACAAAAAACTTTTGCTTTAATTTTTATAATAGGATTTGTAATTATTATTGGTTACCAATTTTATAAAGATAGAAAGAAGAATAAGACTATGTTTAAAGGTACTTACTGGGTACTTTTAGCAGTAATTGCAACCATGATAGGCTACACCCTTCTTAATAAGTTTTTACATTAAAAAAGGCTAATCAAATGATTAGCCTTTTTTAATTTATTTTGCTTCCTTATAAAGCTTTAACCCTTTCTCAATCCATGCCTGAAAATCTTTAGGGTCACTATGGTTCATATAATCTGCAGAGCCATTTGCTAAATCCTCTCCATTAGGGCCTAACATTCTATAATAGGGTTGAGCTGTTACTTGGTATCGTTTAATTTGAGTAAACATCCATTTATCACCAACCGTTTTCAATTTTTTCATTTTACCTGGTGCTAATTCAACTTCAACTTGTTCTTCAATAGGTAGGTCAACATCCTCATCTACATACAAAGAAACAATAACTACATCATTTTTCAATTTTTCAATAACTCCTGGTTCCCCCCAAACACTTTGCTCCATTTTACGACAATTCACACAATTATGGCCAGTAAAGTCAATAAACAAAGGTTTTCCAACTTTTTTAGCATAAGCTTCAGCGACCTCTAAATCATGAAATAACCACAAATTCTGAGCCCCTAAGTGAGTTCCTTCGGGACCATGATCAGCAACTCCAGTTCCTCCCCCAGACTTACCGACACCTAATGGAGATTCGCTATAATGCATTGGAGGAGGGAAAGCACTAATCAATTTTAATGGTGCTCCCCACAAGCCTGGTATCATGTAAATTACAAATACGAGGGTAGTTATACCAAGTAGCGTTCTACCAACCGAAAGATTTGTTATTGGGCCATCATGTGGTAATTGGATAAAGCCAAAAAGATACATAGCAAGAACTCCAAAAACTGCTATCCAAATAGCTAAAAACATTTCTCTTTCTAATAAGTGCGCTTGAACAGCCAAATCTGCATTTGACAAAAACTTAAATGCCAATGCCAACTCTAAAAATCCTAAAAACACTTTCACGGTTGTTAACCAACCTCCAGATTTAGGCATAGTATTTAACCACCCTGGGAAAGCTGCGAACAATGCAAAAGGTAAAGCTAAAGCCAATGAAAAACCAAGCATCCCCATCACTGGTGCAATTCCACCTATATCAGCAGCTTGAACTAATAATGTTCCAACAATTGGTCCTGTACAAGAAAATGATACTAATGCCAATACCAAAGCCATAAAAAAGATCCCAATCA
Source organism: uncultured Flavobacteriales bacterium (assembly GCA_965369165.1). GTDB lineage: Bacteria > Bacteroidota > Bacteroidia > Flavobacteriales_E > Vicingaceae. Next base: position 6,915 of record CBDUPT010000085.1, read on the forward strand.
TACCACCTCTATCAGAAGCTCTATCTGCCTTATTGACCCATGAGCTTGGCAATGTTATTTCAAAAGCTCCCATAAATGAAACAGCAAAGATTACTAGTAATATAAAGAATCCTAAATTGAACCACCATTGTGTTGACAACCAATTTAAAATTTCAGCTCCAAAAATTGCAGTAATTACCGATCCTAAAAGGACGTATATAATTATAATACATGCTCCATAAAAAATTGCATTTCTTATTCCTTGAGCTTTAGATTTACTCTGCTTAGTAAAAAAACTAACTGTCATAGGAATCATAGGAAACACGCATGGTGTTAACAATGCAGCAAATCCAGCACCAAATGATATGAAAAAAATCATCCATATCGACATATCTGCTATATCCTTAGTTTCTTTATTAGTAGTATCTTCTGTATCTATCACAGTAGCTTCACTCACCTCTGTATCATTAGTATCAACATCAATCAATGTATCAATTACAATAACTTCTGAAGTATCTTCTATTACCTCAATATTTTCTTCTACAATCACTTCTTTTTCATCTCCACAACCTTTTATTTTAACAGTAAAATCCGTATCAAAAGGTGGTAAACAATGAGTTTCATCACAAGTTTGAAAAGTAAACCGCCCTTTTAAAGTAAAATCTTTTTTACTTTTAATTTTTATTTTTCGTTTTAAAGTAATCGTTCCAGAGTGTTGCCAAATATCTTCATCAGCAGCTTCATCATGATAAAACTCTGGTTTTGGTTCTATAACTCCACCAATTATATCATAATTAGAAGATTTTTCAGGCTCAACCTCTGTTGCAATTAAAAAAGAAGTTTCAGGAAGCTTGGCAGCATAAATATGCCAATGTTCTACCATTGTTATTTTTCCTATTATCGTAGCATCACAACCATTTTGCTCTACAGAAAATTCCCAACTCACTTTATCTTCAGGAAATTCTAATTGCGCATTAGCACTAAAAGCAAAAGCTAAAAGCATTAATAATGGTAGTATTATAACTTTTATTGTATTTTTCATTGAAATATATTTTCTCTTAATAGGAATCCAAAATTAGACATTTCATCATAAGCAAAAAGGTAATCTTAACGACAAAATTGTATTCTTAAATGAATAAAAAAACCGAAGCAAAGTTACTTCGGTTTATGAAACATAAAAAGTTAAAAATTAATAAAACTTTATTTCGTGTATTCGTCTAATCGGAATGATAGTTGTCTTCTTTAAAATAATGTTATTGTCTGTAACTCCCCAAATGGTAGTTTCTACAGTTTTAACACCTTCAATATCTTCAAAAACTATCCTGACTTTTGATTTTCGAGTGTTACCAAGCGTCATCGCTCTTTCTACTCTTTTTTGGCGTTCTTTTCTTTCAGTTTCATCAATCAGCACATCACTTTTAGGAAAAGTTAATTGCGAGATGTTCTCTTTGGCAACATAATCTGCTGCGGTAGCTAAAGCGTTCATAA
>CBDUPT010000086.1:0-8268 GCA_965369165.1 uncultured Flavobacteriales bacterium
AACATTTGGGTGGTTTTTAAATTCGTTTTCAGTTTGAAGACTTAATTGTTCTTTTCTTTCATTCTCAGTTAGAGCTCGGGGGTAAACAAATATTTTGTGATTAGATATTATTTCTTCATGGTTTTTCCATTTATGTAGTGTACGTAAATTATCTTCACCCATAATTAACGAAAAATCATACTCTGGATACTTCTCTTGAATATAAGTTAATGTTGTAATAGTGTATGATGGTTTAGGCAAATCAAACTCAATGTTTGAAGCTTTTAATTTTGGATTGTTTTCAACAGCTATGCGAACTATAGCTAAGCGATGATAATCTGATAATAATGAGGCTTTGTTTTTATGAGGGTTTTGCGGAGAAACAACTAACCATACTTGATCCAAATCGGTATAATCAACCATATAGTTGGCAATAACTAAATGACCAACATGTATAGGGTTGTATGTTCCAAAATACAGACCAATTTTCATAAAGCAATACTTTTTATTTTCTTAAAAATGATTTTACAATTGCTAAAACTTCTTGTTGGGCTGTTTCTAAGTTTTCATTTACAATTATGGTGTCAAACCATTTAGAATAGCCTAATTCTTTTTCTGCTTTGTTTAATCTTTTTTGAATTTTTTCTTCATCTTCTGTTCCCCTACTTCTTAAACGTTCTTCTAGAGCTTCAACAGAAGGAGGTTTAATAAAAATAGCTAAAGCTTTTTCTCCAAAATGCTTGGTTAAACTTAATCCACCTTCAACATCTACATCAAAAATCACATTTTTGCCACTGTTCCAAATCCGATTAATTTCAGTTTTAAGTGTTCCATAGTAATTGTCATTGTAAACTTCTTCCCATTCAACAAATTCTTCATTTTCAATTCTTCGTTTAAAGTCTTCTGTATTTAAAAAGTAATAATCAACACCGTCAACTTCATTATCTCTTTTTTCACGATTACAAGCTGAAATAGAGAATTCTAAACCCAAATCTTGCGATAAAAGAAATTTAGTAATTGATGTTTTCCCTGCTCCTGACGGTGCACATAAAATGATACACTTCCCTTCCATAGTTTTATAAAATATTTAATACTTGTTCCTTAATTTTTTCAAGCTCGTCTTTCATTTGTACAACTATTTTTTGCAAATCAGCATTGTTTGCTTTAGAGCCTAGAGTGTTAATTTCTCTACCAATTTCTTGGCCAATAAACCCTAGTTTTTTTCCTTCAGAGTTTGGGTTATTTGCTGTTTCTAAAAAGTAGTTTAAATGTGTTGTTAATCGTGTTTTCTCTTCTGTTACATCAAACTTTTCAATGTAATAAATTAATTCTTGTTCAAACCTGTCTTTATTAACGTTGTCTTCACCAACAGCTTCATTTAGGTTGTTGGAAATACGTTCTTTTATTGTTTCAATTCTAGAAGCATCATACTTTTCTACTTCTTTTAAAAGAGATGAAATATTGCTGATGCGAAGCTTTATATCTTCAGCTAAAGCTTCCCCTTCAGAGGTTCTAAACTCGTTTAATTTTTCAACTGCAGAAATAATTACTTTGTTAATAGCATTCCACTCATTATCATCTAGCTCTTCTCTTTCTGTTTTTAAAACATCTGGCATTTTAGAGATTATACTCATAAAATCAGTGTTGTCAGTTTGATCTAATTCATCAGCAACTATTGAAAGGTCTTTATAGTATTTTTTAAAAAGCTCTTTATTTATTTCATGATTACTTTGTCCTCCAAGTAATTCAACATAAAGGTTAAGCTCTATTTTTCCTCTTTGTAATGCTTTATTAATGTATGATCTAAGTGGTAGTTCTTTTTCTTTGTAAAAAGAAGGAATTCTAACATTAATATCAGCTTGTTTGCTGTTTAATGATTTTATTTCAACTGAAATTTTCTTGTTATTTATTTCTCCGGTGGCTTTACCATATCCGGTCATTGATTTTATCATAAACTAATTTTAAAACAACAAAGTTAACAATACTACTGATTTTTCAAGGTTTTTGTTTTACTAACCATATATACTCCACTAAAAATTAATGCTGCTGCAGCAATTTTTATCCAGTCTAAACTATCCTTACCTGCCCATATGGCAAAAATTGTAGCCAATAAGGGCTGTAGATAAATATATGTTGAAACTACAGAGGGACTTAATTTTTTTAATCCATAAATGTTGAATAGATAAGCTAAGAATGTTGTTCCAACTATTACAAAACCAAATTTTAACCAAATATCTGTGCTAAATGAATTCCACTCAATTTCTGAAAATTGAGTGACTCCAAAAGGGAGAACAAATATAAAGCCAAATGTAAACACCCATTTGATAACTGTGATAGGGCTATATTTTCTCATTAAAGGGACTGCTATAACTAAATATACTCCATAAGAGAGTGCGTTTAAAAAAATAAATAAATCACCTAAAAGTGTTTCAGAGCCAAAAGAAAAATCTGTTTTAAATAACAAGAGTAATAGAGCTCCTGTAATTCCTAAAAATATTCCTGCTAATTTGGTTTTTGTTATTCTATTTTTTAGAATAATAGCAGAAGCTATCAAAACCAAAATAGGATTGGATGTCATTATAATCCCTGCATTTATGGGGGTAGTAATGTTTAAACCATAAAAAAACATTAATTGGTTAGCAGCAACACCAAAAAAGCCACAAATAGCTAGTAATAAAAAATCACGTTTTGCAACTTTCTCATAGTTAAAAGAATGCACTAACCAAAACAAACCTAGGGCTCCTAAAACTCTACAAAAAATAAATCCAAAAGGAAGTATGTAATCAGGCATTACATCTTTAGCAATGGAGTAATTTAATCCGTAAATTACATTGGCACCTAATAGTGCTAAGTGAGCTTTTAGGTTAGAATTCATAATTGGTTTGCAACTGCTTGAATTGTTTTTTTAGCGTTTCCAACAAATATTTTATCATTAATAATAATTACTGGACGTTGCAAAAAAGTGTATTCTTCTAAGATTAAATTTTTATAATCTGTTTCAGATAATGTTTTTTCTTTTAGCCCCATTGATTTGTATTTCATAGCTCTTCGACTAAACAAACTTTCGTAAGATCCATTCATTTTTGCCATTTGTTCTAATTGCTCGGAAGTTATTTTGTTAGTTTTGATGTCTTGAAACTCAAAAGAATCATCTAAACCTAATTCTTTAATGATTCTGTTACAAGTTGAACAAGTAGAAAGAAAGTATATTTTTTTCATGCTAATTTATTTTAGGCAAAGATGTCCAAAACTAATCAAGTAAAAGAATTATTTACAGCAAAAAAAATTGCTATACCAATAGTTATAGGTTTAATGGTAGCAATATATATGTTGTGGAAAAATACGGATTGGGCTGAGTTTGAAAAGATAACTTGGCACTGGCAAATGGCTTTTTGGTTGGTAATTGCTTTGATAATGATGGCTATTAGAGATTTAGCTTACATGTATCGAATTAGAGTTTTAACAGATAGGCAAATTAGTTGGCGAAATAGTTTTGATGTAATTATGTTGTGGGAGTTTGCTTCTGCAATTACACCGTCAGTAGTTGGGGGAACAGGAGTGGCATTGTATATCTTAAATAAAGAGGGGTTAAGTGCTGGTAAAAGCACAGCATTTGTAATGATAACAGCTTTTTTTGATGAGTTGTTTTATATCATTACAGTTCCATTAGTTATTTTTTTTATTGGGACTCAATATTTGTTTCCTCTTGAATTGCAAAAAGAAATCTTTGGAGTAGTTTTTTCTGCTAAAGGCATTTTTGTGATAGGATATTCTTTCAACTTATTATTAGCGTTAATTATTGTTTATGGGGTGTTTGTTAGTCCTAAAACATTAAAAAAGCTCTTGGTTAACTTGTTTAAGTTGAAATTTTTAAAAAGGTGGAGCCATAAAGTAGAACAAGTTGGAGATGATATAATTTTAACCTCAAAAGAGTTAAAAGGAAAGTCTATTAGTTTTTGGTTTAAAGCTTTTTTTGCCACAATGTTTTCGTGGACAGCTAGGTTTTGGGTGGTTAATTTTTTGCTGTTGGCTTTTACTTCCGTAGATAATCATTTGTTAATTTATGCAAGACAATTAGTAATGTGGGTTATTATGCTCATTAGTCCAACTCCTGGTGGAGCAGGTATTGCAGAATTTGCTTTTAACGGGTTTTTAGCAGATTTTACACCTTTAGGTTTGGCTGGTTTAATGGCAGTGTTATGGAGGTTGTTTAGCTACTACCCTTACCTTTTTATGGGAGTATTTATATTGCCTAGATGGTTGAAAAAAGTTTATTCTTGAATTTGATTATTAGTTCAACTACCTTTTGTTAACTTTGGTTCCCCGATGAGTAAACTCGACCAAATAAAAAAACCAATAGAACAAGAAATTAAGGAATTTGAACCTCGATTTAGGGCGTCTATGAAGAGTAGAGTTTCTTTGTTGGACAAGATAATGCACTACATTATTAAGCGAAAAGGGAAGCAAATGCGTCCGATGTTTGTTTTTTTATCTGCTAAAGTTTTTGGAACAACTAATGATTCAACTTATCGAGCTGCTGCAATGATAGAGTTGTTGCATACTGCAACTTTAGTGCATGATGATGTGGTTGATGATGCGAATAAACGAAGAGGGTTTTGGAGTATAAATGCTATTTGGAAAAATAAAATAGCAGTATTAGTGGGAGATTACTTATTGTCAAAAGGATTATTGTTGGCGGTAGAGAATGAAGAGTTTGGGTTACTTAAAATTATGTCTAACTCGGTTAGAGAAATGAGTGAAGGAGAGTTGTTACAAATTGAAAAAGCTCGGAAATTGGATATTACAGAGGATATTTATTATGATATTATTCGTCAAAAAACTGCAACTTTAATTGCTGCATGTTGTGCTGCAGGAACAGCATCTACTAATCAAAATAAAGAAGAAGTAGAAAAAATGCGTTTGTTTGGAGAATACACAGGTATTGCTTTTCAGATAAAAGATGATTTATTTGATTATGGAAGTGATGGAGAAACGATTGGAAAACCAACAGGTATTGATATTAAAGAAAAGAAGATGACATTACCTTTAATTTATGCTTTAAATAATGCAAGTTCTTCGGATAAAAAACGAGTGATAAAAACAATAAAAAAACATAACGAAAATAAAAAGAAAGTAGCTGAAGTAATTGATTTTGTGGTTAAGAGTGGAGGGTTAGATTACGCTAAAAAAGCTATGTTAGATTATAAAGATAAAGCTTTAGCTATTTTAAAAGAATTTGAACAAAATGAAGCCAATAAAGCTTTAGCCGAATTGGTTAATTATACAACAGAAAGAAAAAAATAATTTTAATTATTATTCTTTGTCACACTGAGTTTATCGAAGTGTTGTAAAAGGATAAGTAGATTTACAATAATGATGAAAAATATATTGATTTTATTTCTTGGGTTAACTCTTTTTGCTTGTGAAACACCGGTTGTTGAAAAAATAGTAAGCAAACATCCAAACGGTGAAAAGAAAAAGGTTGAATTTTTTCAGAATATAGATGGTAAAGAAGTGTTAGTAGAAGAAAAGCATTTTTTTGATGATGGAAAATTTAAGATGGGAGGTAAGTTTAAAAATGGATTAAGAGATGGGGAATGGAAGGCTTATTTTCAGAATGAACAATTACAAAGTGAAGGAGTTTTTAAGGCAGGGAAAAGATTCGGAATTGCTAAGGTTTATTTTCCGAACGGACAGCTGAGGTATGAAGGTCAATATGAAAATGATAAAGAAGTGGGCCACTGGAAATTTTATAACGAACAAGGTAAATTAACGAATGAAAAAGATTATTAATTGGTGTGTAGTTTATAGTTTTTGGTGTATGGATTAGGGAATATTAATTTACACTAAACACTAAACACTAAACACTAAACACTAAACACTAAACACTAAACACTAAAATTGATTCCTAAGCAAACCATAGATGAAATATTTGATGCAGCTATTATTGAAGAAGTAGTGGGTGAGTTTGTGCAGTTAAAAAAGCGAGGAGCAAATTATTTAGGTAACTGTCCATTTCATAATGAAAAAACACCTTCGTTTACAGTTTCTCCTGCTAAAGGAATATATAAATGTTTTGGTTGTGGCAAGGCTGGTAATTCCGTTAACTTTATTATGGAACACGAACACTATTCGTATCCTGAGGCTTTAAGGTTTTTAGCCAATAAATTTAATATTGAAGTAGAGGAAGAGGAGCAAAGTGATGAACAAAAAGAAGCAGCTAACGAGCGAGAGAGCTTGTACATTGTTTCTAATTACGCTGCTAATTATTTTAAGAAACAACTACACGAATCTGATGAAGGAAAAGCAATTGGATTAAGTTATTTTTTAGAGCGTGGTTTTCGTGAAGATATTATTGAAAAATTTCAGTTGGGTTATAACCCTAATGAGTGGACAGCTTTTACAGATGCTGCCGAAAAAGAAGGTTATCAGTTAAAGTATTTAGATAAGTCAGGTTTAACGATTGTAAAAGAAAGTAAGAAGTTTGATAGATTTAAAGGAAGAGTAATGTTTCCCATACATAACTTATCTGGTAGAGTTTTAGGTTTTGGAGGACGTATTTTAAAAACTGAGAATAAAGCTGCCAAATATGTAAATTCTCCTGAGTCGGAAATATACAATAAGAGTAAAGTCCTTTATGGAATTTACTATGCTAAAAAGATGATAACCCAAGATAACAACTGCTATTTGGTAGAGGGTTATACGGATGTTATTTCATTGTATCAAGCCGGTGTAGAAAATGTAGTTTCATCATCGGGAACTTCATTGACCGAAGGGCAAATTCGATTAATAAAACGATTTACACCTAATATTACTATTCTTTATGATGGAGATGCTGCTGGGTTAAAAGCTTCTTTTAGAGGAATTGATATGATTTTAAAAGAAGGGATGAATGTGCGTGTTGTTCTTTTTCCTGAAGGAGAAGATCCAGATTCTTACGCAAAAAGTCATACTACTGAAGAATTGAAAGGATATATTACCGATAACGCTCAAGATTTTATTCGTTTTAAAACTTCTGTTTTAATCAAGGAAGTTGGTAGTGACCCAATAAAAAAAGCTGAATTAATTAAAGAAATTGTTGAGAGTATTGCCATTATTCCTGATCAAATTAAGCGTTCGGTTTATACACAAGAATGTAGCACATTGTTAGATATATCGGAGCAAGCATTAATAAATGAGACTAATAAAATACTTCGTAAAAACGTAAGTAAAAAAACAAATACTCAAGCACCAACCGAAGAGTTTCCTGATTTTTATGATATTGACGGGACGCAAGAGGAACAAACTGACCAAGGAACAGACTTAGCGCATTGGGAAAATGACGTGATACGTTTATTAATTACTTATGGGGATAAGAGCATTGAAGTTGAAGCAATAGACCCTGAGACACAAGAACCTTTTTTACAAGAAGTGGCTGTTGCTTTTTTTATTATTAGCAGTATTGCTAATGATGATATTGCTTTCGAGAATGAAAATTATCAAGAGATATTGTCCATTTATAGTGAGCATTTAAACGAAGAAAAATTGCCTAACCATCAAGATTTTGTAAATCACCATAATTCTGCAATTAGTAAAGTTGTAATAGACGTATTATCTGATAAATACGATTTAAGCCCCAACTGGGCAACACATAAAATATTTGTAACTACCGAAGAAGAGTTATTGAAAAAAGCTGTTGTAAATACTTTATTTGCTTTTAAGCTGAGTAAACTCAATAAAAGAATTACTGAAAATCAAGACCAACTAAAAACTGCTGATTCTGATCAACAAATGGAATTGTTAAAAGAGCAAGTTAATTTGCAGCAATTAAAAAAACAGTTGGCAGAAAAATTAGGTAGAATTATATTGAAATAATATAATAAACTTATAAGTTTATAGACTATTTTATTGTAGATGGAAGGTGCTTTTAGAACTAAGTTTGTTTATTAACGCTTCAATCAAAATAAAAACGATATTATACTTGTTTATTCGAGGTTTAATTATTTCATCATGATTTCAGTTCTTCTCTTAGTGGTTTAAGTCTTATAAATTTGAGATGAGAGATTAATCTTTGCTATTTTGATAAAAGACATGATGATTCTAAAAAGTTCTTGGGGTTGGATAAACTACTAACTTCTATTTCTTACAATAAAATAGAAATGTTGATAAAAATCATACCGAAAAATACATTAATCTTTTGGATATTTGTGGTAATCTTAAACTAGATGAGTAACACAAAAATAATAAAAAGAACATTTACGCAGCAAGAGATTGCAGATTTGAATAAAAAATACCGTGCACTTACAGTTT
>CBDUPT010000087.1:0-8255 GCA_965369165.1 uncultured Flavobacteriales bacterium
TTCACTTAAATATTACTGGTAATACTAATGCTGATGAGGCATTTTCTGGTGCCAAAAATGTACAAATTAATAAGATTTCTGGTCCGCACCCTGCAGGTAATGTTGGTGTTCAGTTGCACCATATTGATCCTGTGAACAAAGGTGAGATAGTATGGACTTTAAAAGCTTTAGATGTACTTACAATAGGTAAGCTATTTAAAGAAGGTAAGTTTGATGCTTCAAGAGTTGTTGCTGTTACTGGACCTAAAGTAAAAGATCCTAAATATTACAAAACAGTATTAGGTGCAAACGTTGGTGATTTGTTGAAGAATGGAACAGAAGAAGGTGGAAGGTTTATTTCTGGTAATGCATTAACTGGAACTCAAATCGCTGTAGATGGTCATTTAGGATTTTATGACTACCAAGTTACAGTGTTAACTGAAGGTGGTAAGAATAGATTTTTTGGATGGTTACCTTATATAGGATATAATGGGTTTAGTTTATCAAGAACATCATTATCATTTTTAAGTCCTAATAAAGAAAGGGATTTGGATACTAATATGAATGGAGAGGAAAGAGCATTTGTAATGACTGGAGAATATGAGAAGTTATTCCCAATGGATATTCTTCCTGTACATTTATTAAAATCAATGATAGTTGAAGATATTGATTTAATGGAAAAATTAGGGGTTTACGAAGTAGCTCCAGAAGATTTTGCTTTATGTGAATATGGTTGTACTTCAAAAATTCAAACACAAAAAATAGTAAGAGAAGCTTTAGACTTAGTACGAAAAGAAGTAAGCTAATTCTTTAACAAAGATTTATAATAGATGAAAGCATTAGATAAATTCATGCAAAAAATGAAGCCCAAGGCAGACGGAAAATTTCCGATTGCTCATGCTATTTGGGATGGGACATACACTTTTTTCTTTGTTCCTGGGCATACAAATAAAAATGGGGTTCACATTAGAGATAGTGTAGATTTAAAGCGTACCATGATTATGGTAGTAAAAGCTTTAATTCCTTGTTTATTATTTGGAATGTACAATGTAGGACACCAACATTTTATAAATATAGCTGAATTCAGTACAGAAGCAAGTGCTCATTACTGTAATATGTTTTGGGATAAATTTATTTTTGGAGCATTGCAAGTGTTGCCATTGGTAATTGTTTCCTATGCAGCAGGGCTTGGGGTTGAGTTTGTTTTTGCTGCTGTTAATAAACACTCTATTCATGAAGGCTTTTTAGTTTCAGGTATGCTAATACCTTTAATTGTTCCTGTTGATGTGCCATTATGGATGGTAGCAGTAGCAACAATATTTGCTGTAGTAATTGGTAAAGAAGTATTTGGTGGAACAGGAATGAATGTGTTAAATGTTGCTTTAGTAACAAGAGCATTTTTATTCTTTGCTTATCCTACAAAAATGTCGGGAGATCAGGTATGGATTAATACAACTTTAGAAGAAGGACAAACTTTAGTTGATGGATATTCTGGAGCGACACCTTTAGCTGATGCAGTTCAAGGAGGCGTGAATGCTATACCGTCATTAATGGATTCAATTATCGGGTTTATACCTGGTTCAATAGGAGAAACCTCAATTATTGCGATTGGATTAGGAGCTTTATTGTTAATTGTTTCAGGTATTGGTAGTTTAAGAATTATGTTGTCAATGTTTGTTGGAGGGTTAGTGATGGGGCTAATTTTTAACCAATTTGGAGACCCTGATTCATTTATGGGAGTTCCTGCTTTACACCAATTAATGCTAGGTGGCTTTGCTTTTGGAGCTGTTTTTATGGCAACAGATCCAGTAACAGCTGCTCAAACTGCTATGGGTAAAATTTGGTATGGGTTCTTAATAGGATTTATTGCAATATTAATTAGAGTAGCCAACCCTGCATATCCAGAGGGAGTAATGTTAGCTATATTATTAGGAAATGTATTTGCTCCCACAATTGATCATATGGTAGTAAATTCAAATATTAAAAAGAGATTAAAACGAGTTAAAACAGCATAAGTTATGGCTATTAATAGAGATAGTAACGTATATACAATTGTTTTTGCAACTATAATGGTTATTGTAGTTGGTGGAATATTGGCTTTTTTATCGATGAGCTTAAAACCAAAACAACAAGCAAATGTTACCAATGAAAAAATGCAAAACATATTGCAAGCAATTGGTATTGAGGAAACGGATGGAGTAACCAGAGAAGATGCTGGTAAAATGTTTAATGAATTTATTACAAGAAGAATTACAATAAACTATAAAGGAGAAATTGTTAGTGATAAAACTTCTGAAGACGCAATAGATCCACAAGATAAATTGGATGCGTTTAACATTAATATCAGAAAAGAATATTCTAGATATGTTAAACCTATAATGAACAAAAATAAAGGAGATGAAACAAAAATAGAAGAAGCTTTATCTAATTCTGAAGACATTCACTTTCCAATTTTTGTATGTGAAAATAATGGAGAAACTTACTATGTGCTTTCTGCAAGTGGCAAAGGATTATGGGATGATATATGGGGATATATAGGATTTAAAGCCGATGCAAAAACTATCAATGGGTCTGTGTTTGATCATAAAGGAGAAACTCCTGGTTTAGGGTCTAAAATTGCTGAAGATTGGTTTCAAGATCAATTTATAGGTAAGACTATTGCAGAAAATGGTGAATATACACCTATTAAAGTTTTAAAGCCTGGGAAAAACTTAAACGGTCATCAAGTTGACGGGATTAGTGGAGCTACATTTACTGGTGTTGGAGTTGATGAAATGTTAGAGAGAAACATGAAAGTTTATTTTAACTATTTTAAAAATAATACTATATCTGCTGAAGAAGAAGTAATAGAGAAAGTAATAGAGGTTGAAATGGAAACTGACTCTTCAATGGTTAACCTTAACGATTCAGTTGAAGTAGAAGAAACTATATAATTTAATCGCTGAAGAAAACGAATAAATATGAGCGAAACAAAAACATCAGAACCGTTATTCTCAAAGAAGAATAAAGCGTTAATAACAAATCCGTTAAACAAAATTAATCCTGTTACCATTCAGGTATTGGGTATTTGTTCAGCTTTAGCTGTAACGGTACAAATGGACAATGCTATTGTAATGTCAATTGCGGTAACAGCTGTATTGGTGCTAGGAAACCTAATAGTTTCTTTAATGCGTAATATGATTCCTGGGAAAATTAGAATTATTGTACAATTAGTAATTGTTGCTGGTTTGGTAATTATAGTAGATCAAGTATTAAAAGCATACGTTTATGATGTATCTAAAAAGCTTTCTGTTTTTGTTGGGTTAATTATTACTAACTGTATTATTATGGGGCGATTAGAAGCATTTGCTTTAGGGAACAAACCTTGGGCATCTATTTTAGATGGTGTTGGTAATGGTTTGGGATATGGTTTAGTCTTAGTTGTTGTTGCTTTCTTTAAAGAACTTTTTGGTTCGGGAGCATTAACAATTCCAGGAATAGGAAAGTTTGAAATATTTAAAGCAATTGGTTTATATGATTTTGGATATATGGATAACGGGTTAATGTTATTACCTCCATCATCATTATTTATCGTGGGTATTTATATATGGGTACAAAAGAAACGTAACCCAGATTTAATTGAAAGCTAGTATATTATTTAATTATAAAAAGACATGGAATACATCAATATATTTATAAAAAGTGCTTTTATTGACAATATGATCTTCACTTTCTTCTTTGGAATGTGTTCGTATTTAGCAGTATCTAAAACAGTAAAAACAGCAGTAGGATTAGGTTCGGCAGTAATATTTGTATTAGTAGTTACTATACCTATAAACTATTTATTAGAGACTTATGTACTTGCAGAAGGGGCTTTATCATGGTTAGGTAGTGAGTATGCAACTATGGATTTAAGTTTTTTAAGTTTTATAATGTTTATTGCAGTAATAGCATCAATTGTACAATTGGTTGAAATGTTGGTAGAAAAATTTTCTCCAGCACTTTACGGAGCTCTGGGTATTTTCTTGCCATTAATTGCTGTAAACTGTGCTATTTTAGGAGCTGCTTTATTTATGCAACAAAAACAATTCGCTAACATTGGTGAGGCTACAGTTTATGGATTAGGTTCTGGTTTCGGTTGGTTTATTGCAATTGTTTTAATTGCTGCAATTCGTGAAAAAATTAAATACTCACATATCCCAGCACCAGTTAGAGGAGTGGGTATGGCTTTTATATTAACAGGTCTTATGGGGTTAGCTTTTTTAGGCTTTTTAGGATTTGAACTTTAAAAACATTATAAGGTATAGATTATGGATATCAGTGTAATAATAATAACAATCATAGTTTTCTTTGCAGTAGTAATTGCACTTACAAGCATATTGTTATTTGCTAAGGCTAAATTAATGCCTTCAGGAAAGATTAAAATAAGTATTAATGAAGGAGAAAGAGAATTAGAAGTTGATGGAGGAGATACCTTATTAAATACATTAAGTAGTCAAGGTATATTTTTACCTTCTGCTTGTGGTGGTGGTGGTACTTGCATTCAATGTATTTGTCAAGTTCATTCTGGTGGAGGATCTATTTTACCAACAGAAATTCCAAATTTCACAAGAAAAGAAATAGCAGCTGATTATAGATTGGGTTGTCAAGTGAAGGTGAAAGAAAATATGGAGATTGAGATTGAAGAGGAGATACTTGGAATTAAAGAGTGGGAAGCAACTGTTGTCTCAAATTATAATGTAGCAACATATATTAAGGAATTTATAGTTGAAATTCCTGAAGATATGGATTATAAGGCTGGTGGATATATACAGATTAAAATACCCCCATGTGTTGTTAAGTTTTCTGATATGGATATTAAAGCACACCCTCAAGATCATCCAGGAGAACCTGATAAATTTGAGAAAGATTGGGCTGAAGGTAAATTTGCTATTAGAGATTTAGTAATGAAAAATGATGAAGAAGTTGTTAGAGCTTATTCTATGGCTTCTTATCCAGCAGAAGGAAGAAAGATTATGTTGAATGTGAGAGTTGCTGCTCCGCCTTGGGATAGAGATAAAAACAAGTGGATGGACGTTAATCCTGGTGTTGCTTCATCATATATCTTTAATCAAAAAATAGGAGATAAAGTAACAGTTTCAGGGCCTTACGGAGAATTCTTTATAAATGACTCTGATGCTGAGATGTTATATGTCGGTGGTGGAGCAGGAATGGCACCTATGCGTTCTCATTTATATGAGTTATTTAAAACATTGAAGACTGGTAGAAAAGTAACTTATTGGTATGGTGGTAGATCTAAAGCTGAATTGTTTTACATCCATTACTTTAGAGATTTAGAAAAAGATTTTCCAAATTTTAGATTTTTTATGGCATTATCAGAACCGATGGAATCTGATAACTGGAAAGTAATGAAAGATATTGATGATAAAGAAGGAGACGGTTTTGTAGGTTTTATACACAATGTAGTAATTGATCAATATTTAAGTAAACACGAAGAACCTGAAGATATTGAATTATATTTCTGTGGACCACCATTAATGAATAAAGCAGTTCAAAAAATGGGAGAAGATTTTGGACTTGCAGATGAAAACATAAGATTTGATGATTTTGGTGGATAAGCCTAATCAACTATAAAAAAAGCCTCAACTTAGTTGAGGCTTTTTTTATTAATTTTAAAAGATGCGTTTTTTATTATTAATAATTGTATTGATTAGTTCTTTTTATTTGAAAGGGCAGGAGATAGATTCTATTCATACTGATTCTTTAGAGTTTAAACTTGAAGTAATTGTAACTGATAATCAAACAAAAGAACCAATTAAAGCTGCTGAAGTTAGAGTTGTCGGAACAGATGGAACGTCAAATAAAAATTTAACAGATAAATATGGTAAGTCTCCTATATTTAATTTGAGTTATAATACCTCATATTCTATCATAGTAAATAAGGAATCGTATATGTTAAGTAAAGGCAAGGAATCAACCTTTGGTAAAAATAAGAATATCCTATTTGTTCATCAGTATGAAATACAAAAAATGATTATATGTAGGACTGTATTAAATGTTCAATATTTTAAGCACAATGAAATTAAACCATATAAAGCCGAAAACTTAATAGATACAAGCCATCAAGAAGTTCCTGTGAGTTTTTATGCTGATATAATGAAAGAAAACCCATTAATTATTGTTCAAATAACTGGTTACCAAGATGAATCTGAAGTAGAAGGTATCTCTAAAGAAAGAGCTGAAGGATATGTCAAACAATTGATTGGGTTAGGAATAAACAAAAAACGGTTACTTGCAGTTGATGTAGTAATTAAAAGTTATAAAAATTTTGGATATAGAAATAAAGAGACTCTGTCTTTGGAAGAAGCAAAACAAGAAAACAGAACTATTAACTTTAAAGTAGTTAGTACCGATTTTGAACTCAAATAATTTCAATACTATAAAAAAATCGTAATCCTGAAAGGTTTTCAAAACCTTTCAGGATTAATAACTAACCATTTCTATATTTTATAACTTTTTATGATTGAAAATTAATTTATTTTTCTTCAAACACTCTATCCTTACCAAAAAACTCAGGAGCTTGAACTGAAATTACTTTAACAGGTTTCTTACTAGTTACTTTTAAAGAATGATAAGTGTTCTTAGGGATTCTAAAATAATCACCTGTTTTTATCTTGTTCGTTTTATTACCAATAGTCATTTTACCTTCACCTTCAATAATATATAGCACTTCAGAGTGGTGTTCGTGCTTGTGTGATTTAACACTTTTCTTAATCCAAATAACAAATGACGTAGAATTACTATCTGTATCTAGTTTTTGGATATGAATGTTATCGTATTTTTCAGTCGGCTTTAAATCCTTTACATTAGTAATTTCTTGTGAGAAACTTAAGGAAGTTATAAAAATTAATAAAACAGTATAAATAACCTTCATAGCCTTAAACTCTAGAATTAAATAAATCAATAGTTTCTTGTTCAATAGCAATTGTTTTTTGATAAATGTCTTCACCACGCTTTAATAAATCTTCTGCAAAGTCTCTATCTTTTATATCTTTCGCATTTATTTTAACGTTAAAATAAGCACCTGTAACGGCAGTTTTAGCACATAATATACCTACAGCTGAATCTGATAAAGAAGTTTGCATACCATCGTTTAACATCGCTTTTGCAACTTCCATCGATTTGTAAGCAGTCTCCATTACTTTAAAAGGAACTTCAGTAGCGTATTTAGTAGCTTCTTCAATTGCTTCAGCTCTTGCCGCTTGTTCTTCATCACTTCCTTTAGACATCCTAAAGCCATCTATAATTTTATTAAAAGCATTAGTATCTTCATCAACTAAGTGTAATAATGTTTTTTTGTAAGCCTGCCCTTTTTCAGCCCATTTAGAAAACTCTTCCCACCTATCATCCCAACCAGCTTTATGACCAGATAAATTTGCCACCATAGTTCCTAAAGCAACGCCTAAAGTGCCAACATAAGCAGCAATAGAGCCACCACCTGGAGCCATAGACTCTCCAGCAGTTTCATCTGCAAAATCCTTTAAATCAAAGTCAACTAATTTTTTGTTAGCATTATCTTCTAACATGTATTCAATAATATTCTCATTAGGATTAAAAGGTTTTAATTCATCTAAGCCTAAAGATTTGATAGCAATTTTAATTTTTTCCGCTTCAGAACACCCTAAAGAACGCTCTTGTTTTATTAAGTAATAATCAGCAGCATCTAACATTGCTTGCAAAGGAATTAAACCAATTAATTCTGATCCTGTAACTCTTAAACCTCTTGCAGTTGCAGCTTTATCTGTTTCATCAAAAGCAACATGCATTGATGTAATATTAATATTGGTTAAGTTGTATGAAATTTGTGCAATTCCATACTCATCAATAAACCAACCAATTCCTTTTACCGCTTTTAATTTTCCAGGAATACGAACTTGTTCTCCATTTTCATCCAACACTTTTTTTCCAGTAGGAGTACCATCTTCGGTTTTACCTCTTCCAGCTTCTCTAATATCAAAAGCTATTGCATTAGCTCTTCTAGTAGAAGTAGTATTTAAATTAATATTGTAAGCAATTAAAAAATCTCTAGCACTTACTGCTGTACAACCTGTAGTTTTCACCTTATCGTTAAACTCTGCAGGGCCAAAATCTGGTTTCCAATTAGGATTACTTAATTTTTCTTTTAGACCCTCATATTCTCCAGAACGGCAGTTAGCTAAATTTTTACGTTTATCTTCTTTTGCTGCGTTTTCGTAACAATATACTGGGATATTTAATTCATTACCAATTCGTTCAGC
>CBDUPT010000088.1:0-8227 GCA_965369165.1 uncultured Flavobacteriales bacterium
AGAATCGATATTCAATCCTTTTTGAACGGAAACAAAAATAGCTCCATCAGAATTAGTATTAAATAAAGATAATAGTGTTTACCACTTAAACCTACATCCACACCAAATAGCAAATGATATAATTGTTGTTGGTGATCCAGGTAGAGTAGAATTAATTTCAAGTTACTTTGATGAAATTGAGTACAAAGTAGCCAATAGAGAAATTTTAACTCATACTGGAAAATTAAATGGAAAAAGAATCTCAGTAATGTCTACCGGAATGGGGACAGATAATATTGATATAGTTTTAAATGAGCTAGATGCATTAGTGAATATCGATTTAGAAAATAGAACGATAAAAGAACAACATACCTCACTAAACATAGTAAGAATTGGAACTTCAGGAGCTTTACAAGAAGATATTCCTGTTAACTCTATTGTAGCTTCTAGCTTTGGTTTAGGTTTGGATGGATTAATGAACTATTACGAGTACAAAAGTACCGAAGAAGAGACTGAATTATTAAAGCAGTTTTATGAACAAACAGGTTATTTAAAAGAGTTTGCTCAACCTTATTTTGTAAAAGCTTCTGATAAGTTATTTAATCTATTATCTGAAAATTGCTATACTGGAATTACTGCTACTGCAGGTGGGTTTTATGGCCCACAAGGCAGAGTTTTAAGAATTCCTTTAAAAGAAAAAGACATTAATGCTCAGTTAAATAAGTTTAAATATAACAATAATAGAATAGTAAACTTTGAAATGGAAACCTCTGCCCTATATGGCTTAAGTAGAGCTTTAGGCCATAATGCTTGTACAGTTTGTTTAATTATTGCCAACCGTTTTTCAAATCAATTTAGTGAAGATTACAAGCCACACATGAAAAAATTGATTGAGCATACTTTAACTAAACTAACACAGTAGCGTTAATAAGTTCGCCTTTTCTAAAAACCTAAAGTGGGTTATTGACGTATATTTGGTATATGTCTGATTCAGAATTACGTGCATTAATAAGTCTTTTAGATGATCCTGACGATCTTGTTTTTGATGAAATCAAGAACAAATTGATTTCGTATGGAGATAATGTTATACCTCATTTAGAGGATGCTTGGGAAAATTCTTTCGATCATTTATTACAAGATAGAATTGAAGATATTATTCATGAATTACAGTTTACGGCTATTAAAAATGAATTAAAAGCCTGGAATACAAGTGAGGATAAAAACTTGCTAGATGGCGCTACCATTATTGCTAAATATCAATATCCCGACTTAGATGCTGATAAAATAACTGAATATGTAACTCAGGTAAAACAAGATGTTTGGCTTGAGTTAAACGAAAACTTAACTGCTTTAGAAAAAATACGAGTTCTTAATCGTATTATTTTTGATATACACGGATTTTATGGTAACACTAAAAACATTAACTCCCCTCAAAACTCTTACATTAATAACGTAATAGAGACAAAAAAGGGTAACCCAATTACATTAGGCATTATTTATCTAGCTATTTGCCAGCAATTGAACATTCCATTATATGGTGTAGATGTGCCTGGGCACTTTATTTTAGCTTATGCCGAACAAAAAGATGCTGTACTTTTTTATTTAAATGTATTTAACAGAGGAACTGTTTTTGGTAGAGAAGATATTGATAAATTTTTAGACCAACTAAAAAAGGAAAGAGACGAAAAATACTACTTACCTTGTGATAACCTTGCTATAATTAAACGATTAATACAACACCTTATATTTACTTACGATAACTTAGGTTATTTAGATAAGAAAGAGGAGTTAGAGGAGTTGTATAATTTGTTAGAAGACTAGTTATTGTTTTAACGACATTAGACTTCTTTATTAACTTTGGTATATGTACAAAATAATAACCTCAATATTTTTATTATTTACAACCTTATCTTTTTTTGGTCAGCAACTAGTACATTCTTCTATTTTACATGGGGGTATAACAGGTAATGGTGTAAGCGCAGCAAATGGTTCTGGCACTATTAATTTTGCTACTCAAATATTCCCAAATAGTACTATCAAAAAGGCTTTATTATTAGCTGCAAGAGATAGTTTAGCTGATGACATTACAGTTAACTTAAATGGCATAAACTATCTATTTAGGGATGCAACTATTATTACTAAAGATTTTAATTCCTTTAATGGAGCAGGTTTAAATAGACCAAACTCTAGTATACACTTTATTGATATTACAGCAGATATAGACTCTTCTATTAATAATTACACATTGAGTATACCCCCTCCTACTAATATTTCTAAAGGTGTTTATACTTTTTATTATCTTTATATTGTTTATGAAAACCTTTTATTACCAAAGATAAGTTGCAATTTATTTCTTAATACACAGGATGTTGCTCCTATTACCAATTATAATTTTAATAATATAACACCTATTAGCAATACAAAGCCTATTGCTTTAGCTATAAATGCATTACAATTTTGCGACACTACACAAGATGGTTCTTACATAAGTATAAATAGTAATACAATAGGATTAATAGGAGGAGCAGATTTAAACTCTAATTTATGGTCATGCGTAGGTCCATGGAGTAATTTTGCTCATTATAACGATAGCTTATTCGAATTAGATGATGATACGCCTGATAGCTTAATGGCGGCTACCGATGCTTTAGCAGACATAAAAAGTTATGTAAACAATGGCGACACATCTGTTGATGTTACATTTACTTACCAAACCCCTTCGTGGCAAAATGGTCGTTTAACAAATCCAATAAGAGCTGTAATGCTTTCCTACTCTACCCCTTGTGATACTTTTAGTACAAGTATAAGCACAGTTAACGATACGATATGCCCTTGGGGCAGCACACAACTACAAGCTACAGGTGGCAGTAAATACAGTTGGTTTGGGGCTTTTGGTGGTTTAAATGATTCCAGCATTGCTAACCCTATTGCTAGCCCACCACAAACCACCACTTATATTTGTACCATTACCAACGATAGTGGTTGTGTAAAAACCGATCAGGTTAAAATTTGGGTTGACCCTTGTGTGGGTATTGATGAAAATAACAACAACGCTCCATTAATAGAGCTTTACCCCAACCCTACCAATGGCTCTTTTACCATAACTAGCAATAAAACAATTGAAAACATTACCATAAATAATATTATAGGTGCTACTGTTTATCAGCAAAGCAATATAGCTAACAATAGCCTTAATTTAAACTTAAACCTACCCAATGCTTTGTATTTTATTAGCATTAAAACTGCTAATGGCAGTGTGGTAAAAAAGTTGGTAGTAAAGTAACTAACTCAACTTGCTAATCAAATCCTCCACTTTTAAATTATCACCCTCCATTATTAACTGTGCTTTATTGTAAAATATTTCGCGTTCAGCTAATTTATTAACTATTAACTGCTTTAGTTCATCATCTATTTTATCTTTTACTAAAGGTCGTTCTGTTTTTGCATTAATTAACCTTGAGTGTAAAATACCACTATTGTATTTTAAATAAACACTTGTCCCGTTGGCATTAATAAACTCTATATTATCATGAAAACAAGGTGTTCCTCCTCCTAAAGCTAATACAAAGCTAGAGTTATTGTCAGTTAATTCCTGGAGAGTTTCTCTTTCTATATTCCTAAAGCACTCCTCTCCTTTTTCTTCAAATATTTCGGTGATGGTTTTCTTTTCTTTTTGTTCAATTAAAGCATCTAAATCATAAAAAGGTTGGTTGAGTTTATTAGCTAACTTCTTTCCTAAAGTGGATTTTCCACTCCCCATAAAACCTATTAGAAATATTTTGTTTTTGTTTGTCATAATTAACACACCCCTACAATTTCTAAGCAATAAAATTGCAAGAAATTCTATCCCCTCTCAAGAGGGGAGTTTGGCTCCTTAGCCATTGCTTCATACACTTTCTTTTCTACAAACTTTGGAAATAACTTTCCTAAAAACACAGCCATTTTACCTTCAGTAGTTAACACTAATGTTCGTTTCCTTTTAGCTACACCATTCACAATATAATTGGCTACTTCTTCGGCAGTCATCATCTTTCCTTCGTCTCTTGGTGTTTCTCCTTGCGCACTTCCATCGGCACTTAAAGCTGTATTTCTAATATTAGAAGCTGTAAACCCTGGACAAGCTACCATTACATGCAATCCTGTTTTTAAATTTTCTGTTCTTAGCGCATCTAAAAAACCTTGCATGGCATATTTTGATGCCGAATAACCTGTTCGTGCAGGCAATCCTAAATAACCTGCTATTGAAGAAACGCCAACTACAGAACCTTTGTTTTTAAGAATGTGTGGTAAGGCATATTTGGTACAATAAACTGCTCCATAAAAATTGATGTTCATTACTCTTTCCAACACATCCAATTCCATATCGTTAAAAATTGCACGCATAGAAATACCAGCATTATTAATCAACACATCAATTCTGTTAAACTGCTTTATTGTTTCATTAATCAAGTTTTCGCAATCTGATTTTATAGAAACATCACATTTTACCGCCAACACCTCTACTCCTATTTTTTTAACAGCCTCAGCTACAGTTTCTAATTTATCTATGCTTCTTGCTGCTATTACCACATTTGCTCCTTTTTTGGCAAATTCTATAGCACATGCTTCTCCAATTCCTGATGATGCTCCTGTAACAATTACTACTTTATTTTTCATTTAATAGTGCCTTTCTTAATTTTATGGTCAACTTTGTAAACAAAGATAGGTAAATGCAGATAATTGAAGTAAAAGACAGTAAAACAATAAAAGAATTTTTAAACCTTCCTTACAAAATTTACCAAAATGATAAAAACTGGATTCCTCATTTAAAGCAGGATATTGAGAAGGTTTTTACTCCCGAGCAAAACAAAGCTCATGCTAACGGTAAAATAATTCGTTGGATTTTAAAAGATAACAACCAAACTATTGGAAGAGTTGCTGCTTTTATTAATTATGAAGAAGTAAGCAATGGTGGCATTGGCTTTTTTGAGTGTATTAATAATCAAGACGCAGCCAACAAATTATTTGACACATCTAAAGATTGGCTAACGAAACAAGGTGCTGAATTAATGGATGGCTCCATTAACTTTGGAGAAAAAAACATGTTTTGGGGAGTATTAACCGAAAACTTTACTGAGCCAAATAGTTACTCCATGAACTATAATCCTGCTTATTATAACGACCTTTTTAAAGCTTATGGTTTTGAAGTATACTATAATCAACTAATGTACAAAAGAGATATAGAAACTCCTGTTAGAGAAGTTTTTTTAAGAAAGTATGATAGAATAATTGAAGACAAAGATTATAAAATAGAAAACGTAAAAAATTTAAGTTTAAATCAAATTGCTGATAATTTTAAAACAGTTTACAACGCTGCTTGGGGTGGTCATGATGGGTTTAAAGACATGCACCAAAGTACTGCTCGTAAAATCATGTCTACACTAAAACCTATTTACGACCCAGAAATAATGATTTTTGTTTATTACCAAAACAAGCCCATTGCTTTTTACATTAATATTCCTGAGTTAGACGAAATATTTAAATATGTTAATGGAGATTTAAATTTAGTAGGGAAACTAAAGTTCCTTTACCATAAATGGAAAAAAACACCAAAAACTATGGTGGGTATTGTATTTGGTGTTGACAAAGCATTTCAAAGCAAAGGTGTTGAAGGTGCGATGATAAAATGGAGTCAATTAAATATTGCAGGTAAAACCCAATATAATAGAACCGTTTTAACTTGGATTGGAGACTTTAACCCTAAAATGCTAAAAGTTTGTGATAATTTGGGTGCAACTGTGTATAGAAAATATGCTACCTATAGATTTTTGTTTGATAGAGAAAAACCCTTTACTAGGTGTCCTATAATTGATTAGGAATACTCTTGAAAAATAAGTTTCAAAAAAAACCAAAAAAGTTTTTGCTATTTGAAAAACACTACTATATTTGCACTCCTTAAAACGGAAGACCTGGTAGCTCAGTTGGTAGAGCATCTCCCTTTTAAGGAGAGGGTCCTGAGTTCGAGCCTCAGCCAGGTCACAAAAGAAAAGCATTTCAATTATTTTGAAGTGCTTTTTTTTTATGTTTCACATTTTAAAACTATAGGGTGAGAAGTTTATCCTGAGCGTAGTCGAAGGAAGCCTCAGCCAGGTCACTAAAGCACTTCTTTTCAGAAGTGCTTTTTTTTTCCTCCAATAAAACGTAATTTAGGGGTCTATTATGACAAAAATTACTTCAATTGACTCATTAATAGAAACACTTAAAAACTGTTCTATTGATGAAATGCAAAATATCTACAAACAATTAGAAATCCCCGAATCAGAATTTGAACCCTATCTTTTATGGGATGAAAATACATACACTCGTAACTGTATTTTTAGAAATGATGACTTTGAACTATTGGTTCTCTGCTGGGATGAAGGACAAGAATCATCTATTCACTTTCACAACGACCAAGAATGTTGGTTATATAATATTATTGGAGAATTTAAAGAATTAAGGTATGACATAGTTAACAACGAACCACAACTCTCAGATACCTTCACACTAGAATCTGACCGCTTTTCTTACATGACAGACGATATGGGGCTACATCGAGTTGTTAATATTCATGATGGAAAATCTGCAAGTTTACACCTCTATGCAAAACCTATTGATGAATGCAAACACTACGATGAGCAAACTAAATCATTTCAAACAAGTGATTTAAGCTATCATTCATATAAAGGTAAATTAACAGAAACAATTATTTAATTTTACGCCATACTCGGGTGGCGGAATTGGTAGACGCGCAGGCTTGAGGGGCTTGTGTCAATAGACGTGTGGGTTCGACTCCCATCCCGAGTACTTTATGGGACAACTCCAAATTTTGAGAAAGTTGGTCCTTTTTACTTTTAGCAACCCTCTTAATCAATTATATAATCAGCGAAGTGCTTCTTAAATATTAATTATTGGTAATTTGTTTATATTTAGCCTATGAAGTATTTAGTAGTAATAATTACGTTGAACATAATTCTACTGGTTGGCTGCTCAAAAGAAAAAGAAGACCCAATACCACTAGAAAATAAAAACAATTGCTACTCTGCAAATAATTATCAATTCTCATTAAATGATGAACAAAATGGTTTTTTGCCAGCTGACACCTTATTATTAGCTAGTAGCGTTTGGTATGTTATTTTTCCTAGAATAATTACACCTAATAATGATGGATTGAATGATCAGTTTACGTTTGAGACTATTCCTTCGGTTTCTCCAGATTCCAGCATGTTAATTGTAAGAAATGGCTGTGGACATGTTATCCATGATAGCCGATTTGATTGGTTTGGACCAACTATTCCGTTAAATAGACATGTTGGTTGGCCAGGATATTACTTGCCTGATTCAGCTGCATGGCACAACCAACCATGGATTGATGCTCAAAGAGAAGTTTATAATTACGAATTTACCATTTGGTTTCCTAGTTTTAGTAGTCCAATTATATGGAAAAGTGTAGTTGAACTATCTAGGCCTGTTTAGTTTAAAGCTTTTTTAATACTTATAGAAAATGCAAAAAAGTAACTTGATTAATCAATATTTAATTTTCATTAAAAATTTTAATTTTTTTTCTAGAAAAAAGTTCGACTTTTGTCTCACAGTCTGCACAAAACAATATTTATGAAAGAAGAATTTTACGTTAATTTAAAACAAAAACTTGAGGAGCAACATAAATTCCCTGCTCTTTATTTATTTAAATTTATTATACCTGCAGATAATCATCGTTTAGCTTTAGTTGAAGCTTTATTTGGACCAGAAGCTCAAGTAACAACTAGGCAATCGAGCACTAATAAATTTATAAGTATCTCTGCTAAAGAAGTAATGATAACTGCCGATAGTATTATTGCTGTTTATAAAAAAGCAGAAAAAATAGAAGGCATCGTTTCTCTATAAAAAGAAAGGGACGCAATAATGCGTCCCAATCACTCACCTAACTTACACTAAAAGCTTCTTTAATCTTTTTTAAACTTTGGCTGCTGTGCAGGTCTAGTTAAAACGTTACCTTTCTGTATTGTAATTTTAAAATTTAGGTTCCCATCCGATTTTTCTATTACCAATGGTTCATTTTCATTGACTCTCCAATTATCTCTATGCTCGTGAAAACCGTTAGGGTCACAAATCAACATTAAATAAGTATCGTGTCCATCATAACCTCTCTCGCCATGTGGGCCACCTACTCCTCCTCTATTAATCCAAACCTCATAAGTACCATACCAATAATCATGTCGATTAATAA
>CBDUPT010000089.1:0-8226 GCA_965369165.1 uncultured Flavobacteriales bacterium
AGATGATTGCCATTGAATAGTATCAAATGCACCATTAACAGTTAAATCAACATTACCTTTACAATCTGCAATTGCAGTTACAGATCCTTTTGAAGGGTAAGGTAATGGAGTTACAGTAATAGGTTGAACGGTATAAACATTGAAGCCACAAGAGTTACTATCACCAACCGTTATTGTTAATGTATAAGTAGTTGTAATACTAGGTGAAGCAATTGGGTAGGGGCAAGTATCACAACTAAAGTTAACAGGGACATTCATTGGCTCACCAGAAACAACTTCCCATTTATAAGTGGTATCACTGCTACAACTAGTAGTGTTACAACCAGTTCCCTGATTCCAAGTCCAACCTAGTTGGGTAGAACCACAAAATTGAACAGGAGAAGCTGTTAAAACAAGAGTTCCCATATTGGTATCTAAAGTGCCTGGCATTGTAAAACTCATTACAGGAGTCCATACATTAACATTAAAATTATGGTTCTCTCGCAATCTATAATAATAGGTCATTCCTGGACATAAAACGCTGTCAGGAATAGTTACCCATGGGTAATCTTGAACGACACAGTTAGGTTTTAACATTTTTGCAGACTGATAAAACGGAAAACAATGTGTAGAATCCCAAACACCAGCAGTCAATCCGCTACCTGTCATAGCAGAACTATCACATCTTATTTCCATATCTAACCAATACTCTGTACAACCACATGTTGGGCTATCTGAGGCAGCTCTAACCTGAAGCCCTATACCAGGAATATATTGTACTTGATTATAATTTACTAAAGGTAAAGGATGGCAAGCATAAGATTTTGTTGTTAATAAAACAGTTATTGTTAAAATTAACAACGGAAGTAGATTTTTAATTTTCATGATAAATTTTAATTAGTTTGTCTTTCAGACGAACACTTTTTTTATTAAGTTGCATTTATATTATTTTAAATCATTATGTATCAGAAAATCAAAATATTACATTAGTTTTGAAAAGGATTATTTTTTAATAAATGAAAATATTTACCATCCATATACCATTATTTTTACTGTTTGTGATTTCAGTATTATTTTGTAGTAGTTCTTCTGCTATGAAGCCCACTAACTTAAAACTTTTAAGTAACCCTTGGTCAACTTTTATTGGGGGATCTGGTGAAGATTTATCTTTTTCACATGCAACGGATAAGTTCAATAATATTTACGTCCTAGGATACACAAATAGTGTTGATTTTCCTACTACTCCTGGAAGTTTACAAACTGTTAAGCAAGGTTTTTATGATGGATTTATAACTAAATTAGATTCAAATGGGAATTTAATTTGGTCTACATATTTCGGAGGTGCAGGTGATGAATATTTTAATCAAATACTATTAGATGATGATTGCAATATTTATATAGTAGGATATACTAATGGAAACGACTTGATGGTTGGTTCAAATGTTTTTCAAACTACACCGAATGGAAGTTATGATGTTTATGTAGCTAAACTAGATAGTTCTGCCAATTTTATTTGGGGAACATATTTAGGTGGAAATGGAGGTGATATCGCTATAAAAGCAGAATTAGATACGAATCAAAATATAATTATAGGAGGTTACACCTCTAGTTTTGATTTTCCTGCTATAAACTCATTTCAAAACTCTCTAGCAGGAGCTTTAGATGCATTTGTTGTTAAAATGGATACGACAGGGAATGTAGTATGGTCTACTTACTGTGGGGGTAGTAACTCGGAAGATGTTCATGCTCTTGCGGTGGATAATCAAAACAATGTTATAATATCAGGAGAAACTTTTTCGTTAGATTTTCCATTAAGTTCATCACCATACCAAGCAGGGAATGCGGGGAATGCTGATATTTTTATTACAAAATATGACCAAATGGGTAATCGGATATTTTCTACATATTTTGGAGGATTAAATGTAGAGGATGTTGCTGATTTAACAACTGATGCTAATCAAAATATCTATTTAGCAGGTTATTCAAAAAGTTTTGATTTCCCCATTGTTGGAAACAATGTTTACCAACCGATAAAAGATGGTAACAAAGATGCGATTTTGGCTATATTTAATGCAAATGGAGTTTTAAAGCAGTCAACTTTTATTGGAGATAGTAATGATGATTTTTTTAATTCTATAGCTATTGATAACAAAAATCAAGTCTACGTTACAGGTTATTCTTTAAGTTCAAATATGCCACTCTTTGGTTCGCCTTATCAGCCAATTCATAAAGGTTTTGAAGAAGGTGTTCTTTATCGGTTTGATACAACTTTAACCCCTAATTATGGGACGTTTATTGGAGGTAGTTCTGGAGACTTTATCAATCATATAAGTGTAAATAAATCACAAAAAATTATATTTAATGGAACAACCAATAGTGCTAATTTCCCAATAACATCAAATGCTTACCAATCAAACTTGGCAGGTCAAACAGATTGTTTTGTTTTTGCGGCAGATAGTCTGTCTAGTTTAACTACAGCTATTAATTATATGGGGAATAAAAATGCTAACATTAAAAGTTATCCTAACCCTTTTACATCATATATTGTAATAGAATCATTTAATAAAGATATTTCTAAGGTTGTTATAAAATCAATTGAAGGTAAAATTTTATTTTCGAATACACTTGAAGGAAGGCGAACTCCTTTATTTATTCCTAAGCATATTAAAAAAGGAATATACTATATGTTCTTTTTTTCAGAAGGCAATAAGTTGTTGCAAGTATCTCCGATTGTAAAAAATTAAAAATTACTCCTTAATTATCCAATTAATATCATTATCCCAATTGGCACGAATAGTAATCTCTTTTTCGTAGAAAATAATTTTTTCAGGTTGTTGCTTATTGATGTAATTACCTGTAGTCCATTCTTTATCATTATTAGTATCAATAATTAATTTCAACTGGTAATTCCCAGGAAGTAAATATTTATAATTGATTAAGCTACTACCAGCCATGAAGTTTTGTTGAATTACATTTTTGTTTTTAACTAATTGAATTATATAGTTTTCTGTGAAGTTTGGAGTAATATTTAACGCAATTGTACCATAATCAGTTAGTTTTTTAGTTTTAAAACTAATGATGGTTGTGTCATTTTTTATTCCATAAATATCTTCAAAAGTATTAGGTGGAATAATTAATTGATAGTTGGTGTTTTCTTTAAAATTATAGGTTAATTCAAAATCTCTTACATCTGTATTAATTAAACTTTCATTAGGTTGAATAACAATACTGTCTTCTAATAATTTTAAACTATCTGGATAATATGCAACATGTGGTCGATTAATTTCTAGTAAAATATTTTTATTTAAATCAAATGGCCCTAAAATATTTGATTGGACAGTTAAACTAGAATCTTTAAATTTTTTCTCATTAATCAATGTGAAATTTAAGGTGTCAATTACTCCGTTATTATCTTTAAACTCAAGGTCTATTTCATTATTAGTAACAGATGGTAATATCCAAAACGTAAGAGAATCATTATTTAAATTGGTTTCTTTTACACTCCATTCTTCCGGTATATTTACTAATGGGGTAATAGCTAATTCTGTTGGAGGAGAATTTAAAATAACATCAATTTTTCCATACTTTTTATGTTTAGATTTAACAATGTATTGTATACTATTTTCTTCTTTAAATAATTTTAAAATGTTGTTTTTACTACTCTCGTTTATTGTAATTAATTCATCAGAAAAAGCAATTTCTTCATTGGGTAAATCGAATAAGTAATTATTATTAATATCATTTATTGCAAATAACTTATACTGACCTGCAGCAATATTGGTAATGTTATAATTTCCTTCTTTGTCACTAACTGCAATGTATCTTGGTTTCTCTTTTAAAGGAACTGAATCTTCAAATTGATTATATAGTAGTACGTATATTTTCTCTTGGGGGGTTAAATCTTTAGCATTAATAATAGTTCCTGAATAAGATAAAGAATCAACATAGTCTCCAGTAGAAAAAACATACTTGTAATTAGGAAAAGGCTTGTTTTCAGTAATATCAGATATTGCACTTCCAAAATTTAAACTATAAGTTGTGTTTTCAGTAAGAGTATCTTTTAGTTTAATAATTAACTTTTTGTTTTTCACCGTAATTTCCGGTGGTGTTTCCATTAAAGGAGAAACAATAAGCTGAGCATTTAGGTTTTGAGTTTGAATAAATTCATCAAACTCTATTTCAATTTCATCAGCACTAAAATTAGTTGAACCATTTTTAGGGAAGCTTTCAACCTCTTTAGGTGGTTTAACATCTTTTTCACCCCCAGTTAAAGGCACTTGTTGTGCGCAAGAAATTAGGTAAAGTGAAATTATAATTAATATGAAGTGTTTAAATTTCAAGGAAGACTCTTTATTATTTCAATAATTTCAGAAAGATATTTTTCATCAGTTTTATCAAATTCATTAAGGTTCTCACTATCTGCATCAAGTATCATAGAAACATCTCCATTACTATTCATAATAGGTAAAACAATTTCTGATTTAGAAGCTGAGTTACAAATAATATGATCTGGAAATTCATCTACATTAGGAACAATAATAACTTTTTTTTTATGCCATGCTGTTCCACTAACACCTCTTCCTAATTGAATTCTGGTACAAGCGATAGGGCCTTGAAAAGGACCTAAAACTAATTCATCTTTTCTAACAGAATACACACCAATCCAAAGCCAATTAAAGGTGAATTTTAAAGCAGCCATAATATTGCAAAGGTTTGCAATTTCGTTATTTTCTCCTTCAACTAAGGCTTTTATTTGAGGGATAAGCTGCTGATATTTTTCTTCTTTAGAAAGGTTATCGGATAAAATTAGTTCTTCTGCCATGCTACAAATATACGTACTGAAAACAAAAGAAACCCAAATAATATTATTTGGGTTTCTTTAACGCTAAGTTCCCTTTTTCTTTTACTTAATTAGCGTTACTTTCCCTGTGAAATTGTGGTATAACCCTTCCCAATCTCTTAGTTTTATATTATATACATAAACGCCTTCCATTGCTAATGTATTGTTTCCTTTTGTGCTGCCATCCCAGCCACTATTTAAATCATTTGTTTCAAAAATTTGCTCTCCCCAACGATTAAATATTTGCATATCAAACTCTTCAATTGCTTCACCAACTGCAGTAAAAATATCGTTGTTGCCATCATTATCAGGTGTAAAAGCATTTGGGATATAAAATTGATACTCAGGTTCAATTTCAATTTTTGCTACAGCTGTATCTTTACATCCGAAAGTGTTTTTAGCAATTAATTGAACAAGGTATTCACCTTCTGCAACGTAGGTATTTATTGGGTTTTGTAATGTTGAAGTATTTCCATCACCAAAATTCCATTCATAAAAATTAGCATCAACAGAATAATTATCAAAACTAATTTCAGGATCAAGCATTGTTGTTTTGTATGTAGATGCATCGAATTGAGCTACTGGTTTAGGGTTAACTGTTATATTAACATTCGATTGATCTGATTTAATACAGCCATTAGCAGAAGTAACAGTTAACATTACATTATAAATTCCTGTTTGACTATATTCTTTCATTGGATTTTCAGATGTTGATGAAGTATTATCACCGAAATCCCAATAAAAAGTTGAACCGTTTTGATTTGTCATATTATTTGAAAAACTAAGCTGTACAGCACCACAATCAGTTTTGGTTAGTGGTAAGATATCTACATTTGGTAATGGATTTACATTTACTATGATTGTTTCATTTTTAGTATTTCCACACTCATCTGTTAAAGTAACAATATAGTTAGTGGTATTAGTTGGATTAACAGTGAAAGGCCCTTGGCCATTTCCTAAATTATTATTCCAAGTGTAAGTGTAGTTACCAATTCCACCATTTATAAAAGCGCCAATCTGGTAAAAGTCGCCTAAACAAATTCCTGTATCAGGTGTTGTTGTTAAAGTAACATTATTAATGTCATTTATTGATATAGTGACACTGTCACCACTCCCAACGCAACCATTGCCATCCGTAGCATAAACCCAATAAGTAGTAGTTGTGTTTGGAGAAACATTTTGACTAGTACCAGAGCTGTTATTGCTCCATTGGTAGGTATAGTTTCCTGCTCCACCTGAACCAGTTGCAGTAATTGTAGCAAAAGTGTTAGGACAAATAGTGTCATCACTTAAAGCTACAGTTACAACAGGAGTTGGTTCAGATATAAATGTTCCTACTGTATCTATACATCCATTGTTATCGGTAACAGTTAACAGATGGTAACCTGCACTTAAATTATTTATGTTGGCTTGTGTATTTCCAGTAGGGTTCCATAAATATGTATAGGGTTGAGTTCCTCCAAAAATACTTGTTTGAATACTTCCATCGCTTAAACCATTACAGCTAACATTTGTTGAATTTACAATGTTAGCACTTAACTCATTTGGTTCAGTAATGCTAAACTGTGTACTAGCTTGACAACCGTTAGCATCTGTAACGGTTAATAAGTAAATACCCGCTGGTAAATTATTAATATTAGGTGAATTAGGGAAGCTGTTATTGTTCCAATTTAAATTAAATGGAGCAGTCCCTCCTGTAATACTAACATTTAAAGCACCATTATTTCCCCCAAAACATGTTACATTTTGTTGAGATATATAATTAATACTAAGCGGTTGAGGAGAAGTAATGGTAACGTTTTGAGTTGTAACACAGCCATTATTGTCTGTTACTGTAACCGTGTAATTTCCATTTGTAAGGTTAGTAGCTGTTGCATTATTTTGAACTGGCGTGGTATTCCATGAATAAGTGTATGGAGGATTTCCTCCCGAAGCAACAACAGTTGCACTACCATCATTATTACCAAAACATGTTGCATTACTTTGTGTTGTAACAGCTGTGATTGGTGTTGCAGGTTGAGTAATATTAATAGTGTCATAACTAATACATCCAGCACCAGTTGTTACTTGTACCCAATATGTTCCAGCAATTAAATTATTTACAGTTGGTGTTGTAGCGTTGTTTGACCACAAATAAGTATAAGGTGCTTGCCCACCATTTGCATTAGCAGCAATAGATCCATCATTGCCTCCAAAACAATTTACATGAGTAAAAGTTGGGTTTAATGTTGCTGGAACACTACCTGCTCCGATAGTTACATTATTTATAGAACTACACCCATTTGCATCAGTAACAGTAATAGAATAGGCTCCTGCAGCAAGGTTGTTTGCAATTGCTGCATTTCCACCATTAGGTTGCCATAAGTAAGTATATGGTGCATTTCCTCCTTGTGGAAAAACTGCAGCAGAACCATTTGGTAGCCCACAATTTGCTGAAGTTGCAGACGTATTACTAATAAAGCCAGTTACAGTTACACAAAAAGAATATATCTGTACTCCATTTATTGGACAATTGTCATCTCTTACAGTAATAGTAAAACAATATGGCGTTGAACTAATATCGTTAGCAGTAGGTGTCCAATTAAATACTCCAGTTGGCAATTGTGCAGTGTTAGTAGTAAATGTTGCGTTAGGTATAGCGTTGTTCCAATTTAAGGTTATTGTTTGTCCTGCGTCTATATCAAAACTAGGCACATTAAAGTTTAACGTATTGCCAGCACAGACTGTTGTGTTGTATATTCCAGATCCATTTATACCATTTAAATAAGGTAAGTTATTATTACAGACAACAGTTCTTAGTTGTATGTCTCTAATAACGCTTCCTATAAAATTTCCATCTCTATATTCATCAACCCTTACTGCTAGAACGGAAACCTCCTGCATTGTTGGTGACATACATATATCTCCATTGTTTGTGTTAAATGTAGTAGCTGGATTTGATTGTAAAGGTTGGTTTGCTGAGTAGCCAGGATTGTAAGTTACGGTAGTATTAGGTCCAGTAGCTGGAGCTAATAATGTGTAATATAAAGAATCTCCATCAGCATCATAAGCACCATGGTTAAAACAAGATGTTTGTCCAACACATGGAAAAGAGACTGGGGCGTTAGAAAAAGTAGGGGAGTTGTTGCAAGCGTAAACGGTATTGTTTAAACGCGCTTCAACATAAATGTTTTCATTCCCTGGATTTTGAATGGTGTTGATGGCATTATTTCTACAACATAAACTAAAACTAAAAATCCAGTCGGTACAATTTGCAGGTAGCGTAATTATTCCAGTATAAATATATTCTTCTACCCCTGGAGAGTTACCACCATTACAAACAGTGGTCATGGTATTACAAATAGGTGTAACATCATTTCCAGTTCCAGGAATTTGGGTTAAATTCAAATTTAAGTTTTGATTACAAG
>CBDUPT010000090.1:0-8129 GCA_965369165.1 uncultured Flavobacteriales bacterium
CAAAGGTTTACGAGGAGGTTGTGCAAGCAGGAGTTCATAGAGCTGCCACTATTAAAGTAGCAGAAGCAGCTAAAATTATAGAAAACACACAAAGAGATTTAAACATTGCTTTAGTAAATGAACTTTCTATCATTTTTAATAAGATGAATATTAATACATATGATGTGTTGGAAGCTGCAGGAACTAAGTGGAATTTTTTAAAGTTTTTCCCTGGATTAGTTGGAGGGCATTGTATAGGTGTTGATCCTTATTATTTAACTTACAAAGCTAAAGAGTTAGGTTATCATGCTCAAATTATAAATGCGGGTCGTTTTGTAAACGATAGTATGGGGGCTTATACAGCAAAGCAAACGGTTAAAAAAATTATAGCAGAAGGTAAACACATTAGCGAATCTAAAGTTTTGGTAATGGGAGCTACATTTAAAGAGGACGTTAGTGATATTCGTAATTCTAAAGTTTGTGATGTAATTAATGAGTTTAAATCTTTTGGAGCTACTGTTGAAGTAGTTGACCCTCATGCTGATTCAGAGTCTTTAAGTGAAGAGTATGGTTTTGGTTTGGTTGATAATATAGCAAATGATTATGATGCAGTAGTTGTTGCTGTTAATCATAAAGAATATTCTAATTTAGATGAAACTTATTTTGAATCTATTACAAAAGAAAATCCTGTAATAGTTGATTTAAAAGGGATTTATAAAGGAAAAATTAATAACTTAACTTATTGGAGTTTATAATATGGATAAAACAATCTTAATTACAGGAGGAGCAGGATTTATAGGATCTCACTTAGTGAGGTTAATGGTTAACCAATATCCTAATTATAAGATTGTGAACCTTGATAAGTTAACTTATGCCGGTAACTTAGCTAACCTTACGGATATAGAATTTAATACTAATTATGAATTTGTAAAAGGAGATATTGTTGATACCGATTTTATTAATGACTTATTCAAACAATATCAATTTGATGCAGTAATTCATTTGGCGGCAGAATCTCATGTAGATCGTTCAATTGAAAGTCCAATGGATTTTATAATGACCAATATAGTTGGAACAGCTAATCTATTAAATGCTGCTAAATTTAATTGGAATAATAATTTTGAAGGAAAGCTGTTTTATCATGTTTCAACAGATGAAGTTTATGGCTCTTTGGGTGATACAGGAATGTTTTTAGAAACAACTCCTTATGACCCTAGAAGTCCTTATTCGTCTTCTAAAGCAAGTTCCGACCATTTAGTTAGAGCATATTACCATACTTATGGATTGCCAGTTGTAATCTCTAATTGTTCTAATAATTACGGTTCTCATCAATTTCCTGAAAAGTTGATACCATTGTTTATTAATAACATTAAAAACAATAAAGCTTTACCAGTTTATGGTAAAGGAGAAAATATTAGAGATTGGTTATGGGTAAATGATCATGCAAGAGCAATTGATGTTATTTTTCATAAAGCAAAATTAGGGGAGACTTATAATATTGGTGGTCATAATGAGTGGACTAACATAGACTTGATAAAAGTATTATGTAAAGTAATGGATAAAAAGCTAGGTAGAGAAGAAGGAGAATCTGAAAAGTTAATTACTTATGTTACTGATAGAGCAGGGCATGATATGCGTTATGCAATTGATGCTACCAAGTTGAAAAATGAGTTAGGTTGGGAACCATCATTACAGTTTGAAGAAGGAATAGAAAAAACAATAGACTGGTATTTAGCTAATGAAGAATGGATGAATAATATTACTTCTGGAGATTACCAACAGTATTACGAACAGCAATACGCTAACAGATAATGTACGACAAATTATTTCATCAACAAGATATTTCTAAGTTTACATTTTTAGTGACAGGAGGAGCTGGTTTTATAGGTTCTAACATTGTTACTTATTTAATGAAATACAATGCTGGAAAAGTTATTGTTTTAGATGACCTATCTAATGGATACAAAAAAAATATTGAACAGTTTTTAGACCGACCTAATTTTCAATTTATTGAAGGAGATATAACTGACTATGAGTTAGTATCTCAAGTCATGAAAGAAGTTGATTATGTTTCGCATCAAGCAGCGTTGGGATCAGTTCCTCGTTCAATAGAAAATCCTTTAGCAACACATCATGCCAATACCACAGGTTTATTAACCATTTTAACTTGTGCTAAGGATGCTAATGTTAAACGAGTAGTCTTTGCTAGTTCTTCATCGGTCTTTGGTGATAGTAAAGAGTTACCTAAAGTGGAAAGTAGAATAGGAAGACAGCTTTCTCCTTATGCTGTAAGTAAACGAACTAAAGAGTTGTATGCTCAAGTTTTTGCAGATGTTTATGATTTAGATGTTGTTGGTTTAAGGTATTTTAATGTGTTTGGACCAAACCAAAGTCCAAATGGTCCTTATGCAGCTGCAATACCTTTATTTATGGAAGCTGTTTTAAATAATAAATCTCCTTATATAAATGGTGATGGTGAACAAAGTAGAGATTTTACTTTTGTAGAAAATGCAGTTCAAGCCAACATTAAAGCAATGTTTACTGATAATGATGTTAAAGGAGAAATTATAAATATTGCTTTTGGAGGAAGAACAACAATAAATGAACTATTTTTTATAATTAGAAATGTTGTTGGTAACAATGTTGATCCTATATATAGAGAAGAGCGACCGGGTGATGTAAAAGATTCATTAGCTGATATTTCATTAGCAAAAAAGTTAATTGATTTTAATCCTGAGTTTAGTTTAGAGGACGGACTTGCTGTTACTATAGATTGGTTTAAGAAAGAATTTGTAAATTAAAGTCTCTCTTATGAGGGGGGCCGAATGTGAGGTGTGTTAAAATACTTAATTTTATCATCAACAAAAAAAAATGAGCTTTCTAAAAAACATATTTAAAAAAGAACCAAAGCTACCACCAATAAGCTTTTCAGCTTTTGGTACAGATATACACTCTCATTTAATTCCAGGTATTGATGATGGAGCTGCTGATATGGAGGCTTCTATTACAATGATTAAAAAATTTGCAGCGTTAGGCTTCAAAAAAATTATTACCACTCCACATACCATGTGTGATTATTATAAAAACACGCCAGAAACTATTTTAGGAGGATTAGATAATGTTAGAACAGAATTAAAAAATCAAAATATTGATATAGAAATTAATGCAGCATCTGAGTATAATTTAGATGATGGTTTATCTAAATTAATCGATAATAAGCAAGTATTAACAATGGGAGATAATTACGTACTATTTGAACTCCCATTTATGAGCGAACCACCTAACTTTCAAGAAATAGTTTTTCAGTTTCAAACCAATGGATATAAACCAATACTAGCACACCCCGAAAGGTACACTTATTGGTATGATGATTTTGAAAAGTATGGAGAACTAAGAGCGAAAGGAATTCTGTTACAACTTAACTTACTTTCTTTAACTGGTCATTATTCACCTCAAACCAAAAAAATAGCAGAAAAAATGGTGGAAGCCAATTTAATTGATGCTGTTGGAACTGATTGTCACCGAATAGAACATTTACATATTTTAGAAAAATTTGCAACAAACAAGTATTTTCATCAATTGGCTAACCAAGAAAATTTATTTAATAAAAAGGTGTGATAATTTCGTTTGACGCCCGGTTATGCGTAGTTCGATATTTGAAAAGCGTAGTTTTCAAATTTGCACGTAGCCAAGAGTTTATATTTTGTTTTTAATTTATTAACTTTAAATACCAAATTAAAGTATTGGCGGACTTTATTAAATGCATTGACCTTCGTAAACCACCGAACGCCCTATTTGCTATATACATTGTTACCTGCCTTTTTCTTTTGTAAACTCTTCCTTATTTTTTCGAATAAACAAGATTTGCAGGCTATCTAAGTTTTCAGATTCCTCTAGTTCATAAAATTTGTTATCAAAATCGTTCAGCGGATTATCTTCATAGGATTCACTGAAGCTTTCAATCGTTCCATCATCCTTTGACTCAAGTTCACCCTTAATTTTCGAGTACGTCATATTTGCTTTTTCGACTAGTTCAGCAAACTTTCCAGCCCCAATAAATTCTAAGCCATCTTTTGCCATTTCTGAAAATTGTCCACTCGAATTATAATAGAATTGATTAAATCCTCCATTGTTAACTTCTGCCTGTAGCATCCAAATTGAAAAGATTGCTTGTTTTCCTTTAGTCAGTTTTGAGATTTTGTCTAAGGTGTATTGTTCTCCTTCTTTAAAGTTTGTTTCTATGTTGTCAAATATAGTTTGGAGCAATTTATCATCTTCTGTGTTATCAATAATCTCAGCTGTTAAAGTCTCATAGATTTTTCTATTGTTAAACTCCTCAAAAGATTTATCAATTAAATCCTGCATTTCTTGGTCTGTTTTAGATTTCGAATCAGGTTTCTTGTCCGACTTACACCCAAAAAAGCTAAAAAGTCCCATAATTATTATTCCTATTAATGTTATTCGTTTCATTTTCCTAATTGTAGGTAACGGCTGTGTTGGAAACGTTTTAATCCTTCGACAAGCTCAGGATAAATTCAAACTTACATTGTGTCAAACGAAGCTAGTGTTTTTTTAACAGAAAGTCAAGTATGAAATATGAATTAAAGACTTAAGCCTTTAATTCATATTCTTCTTGTAAATATGCTCCAATCTCTTTTTCTAAAGCTTTCATTTTAGTGTGAAATGCAGCAAAATATATAATTAATGGAATTAAAAATCCAAGTAAAACAACACATAGCATAAATACCATTTGACCACCCATAGTAGGGAAATTACCCACCACATTCATTTTTCCTTTTCTTATTATAATGTTAGCTCCAGCAATGTTGTTTTTTCGGGCAACTAAAAATTGTTTCCCTCGCATTTTAAAGGTGTACTCAGGAAATTTTGATGCTAATTTAGTTTGCAACTCTTCATAAGTTACCGTATTAGGTGTAATGTCAAATCTCATAGTTAATTATTTGTTAGTGAATAGCTAAGCTATGAAAATTATTTGATTGCTTAATACTTATTTTTTGTCTTTTCTTCTGATATACAATGTTTTTTCAACTTCAGAAATAACTTCACCATTAGTATCTTTAACTAAAACGGTATATATTGGTTCGTATTTATAGTTTTTAAGAGTTTTTTCTTTAATATCTTTTATTTGAGATTCTGTTAAAGTAAACTCAGCAGAAACTTTTCCTTTTCCAGGTTTTATAAATTTAATATTAGCTGCTTTATCCCAAACAATATAATCCTTCCCTAAAATTTTCATTAACATTAACATGTAAAAAGGATCTGTCATTGCGTATAAAGAACCACCAAAATGAACACCTACATAGTTTTTATTCCAAAACCTTAGTTTCATAATAACCTTAATGTGTTTATAATCTTTAGAAATTTCTTTTACCCAAATTCCAGTACCAATATAAGGCGGCCAAAAGTTTAATAATAACTTAAAAAGGTTTGGAGTCATAATAGCTTAAAAAGTTCTATTTTTTTGTTCTAAATAACTTTGTAAAATAATGGTAGCACTTATTTCATCTATTAATGCCTTGTTTTGTCTAGCCTTCTTTTTTAAACCACTGTCTATCATCGTTTGAAAAGCCATTTTTGAAGTAAATCGTTCGTCAACTCTTTCAAGTTTAATAGTTGGAAATTTCCTGCTTAAATGTTTAACAAAAGGTTCAATAAATCGAGCTGATTCAGAAGGATTATTTTTTAAATCTTTGGCTTCCCCAATAACAATACACTCAACTTTGTTTTTACTTAAATAATCTTCAATAAAAGCAATACAATCTTTCACATGAACTGTGGTTAAACCGCTCGCAATAATTTGCAAATCATCAGTAGCTGCAAATCCAACTCTTTTTTGTCCGTAATCTATTGCTAAAACTTTTGCCATTTTTTAAGATTTAAGACGATTAGATTTTAGAAAAAAGACTTTTTTAATTAATTCTTATGTCTAATATCTATCTTCTTATGTCTAATTTTGTATAAAACATACAAAATATATGGAGACAAAGTTAAACAAAATAGAAGAAGCGATAGAGGACATTAAAGCCGGAAAGGTAATAATTGTTGTTGACGATGAAGATAGAGAGAATGAGGGAGACTTTGTGACAGCGGCAAGAAATGTAACGCCTGATATTATCAATTTTATGGCTACACATGGTAGAGGGTTGATTTGTGCTCCTTTAGTAGAGGATAGATGTGAAGAGTTAGGTTTGGATTTAATGGTAGGGAATAATACTGTTTTACATGAAACTCCCTTTACAGTTTCTGTAGATTTAATTGGAAACGGATGTACAACAGGTATTTCTACAAGTGATAGAGCTAAAACAGTTCAAGCTTTAATTAACCCTGAAACTAAGCCACAAGATTTAGGGCGACCAGGACATATTTTCCCATTAAAAGCTCGTAGAGGTGGGGTATTAAGAAGAGCAGGACATACTGAAGCAGTTGTTGATTTAGCAAAGTTAGCTGGTTTTGAGCCTGCAGGAGTTTTGGTTGAGATATTAAATGAAGATGGAACAATGGCTCGTTTACCACAACTATTGAAAATTGCTGAAAAACATAATTTAAAGATTATTTCAATAAAAGATTTAATTGAATATCGTTTAAAACACGAAACGCTTATACAAGAACAAGTTAAAATTAAATTACCTACTGAAGTTGGTGATTTTGATATGGTAGCCTATAAACAAACTACTAATGATATGGATCATTTGGCTTTAGTTAAAGGTACTTGGGAGAAAGATGAGCCTATTTTAGTAAGGGTTCATTCATCATGTATGACAGGTGATATTTTTGGCTCTTGTAGATGTGACTGTGGTCCTCAATTACAAAAATCTATGGAAATGATAGAGGCTGCAGGTAAAGGTGTAGTTGTTTATATGAATCAGGAAGGTAGAGGTATAGGTTTGATAAATAAGTTAAAAGCATATAAATTACAAGAAGAAGGGAGAGATACTGTAGAGGCAAATATAGAATTAGGCTTTCAAGCAGACCAAAGAGATTACGGAATTGGAGCTCAAATACTAAGAGATTTAGGGGTTTCAAAAATTAAATTATTGAGTAATAATCCTAAAAAACGTACAGGTTTAATAGGTTATGGTTTAGAAATTGTTGAAAATGTAGCATTAGAAATTGATTCTAACGAACACAATAAATCTTACCTTGAAACTAAAAGAGATAAGATGGGGCATTTGTTAAAAATGAATAAGTAATTTATTAAAACATCTAAAACTGAAATTTAAGAGCAAAGAAAATTTAGTATAATTGTATTAGTAGAAAAAATATAGATTAGAAGTCTTGCATCTTTAAGTCTATCATTTAAAATCTAAAAAAAATATGGGAAGAGCATTTGAATTTAGAAAAGCAAGAAAATTTAAACGTTGGGGGCAAATGTCTAAAACGTTTACTCGTATAGGGAAAGATATAGTAATGGCGGTAAAAGAGGGTGGGCCAGACCCTGAAAACAACTCAAGATTAAGAGCCGTTATACAAAATGCTAAGGCAGCCAATATGCCTAAAGATAATGTTGAGAGAGCAATAAAAAGGGCTTCTGATAAGGATACAAGTGATTATAAAGAAGTTATTTTTGAAGGGTATGCACCGCATGGAATTGCAGTTTTAATAGAAACAGCTACGGATAATAATAATAGAACAGTTGCAAATGTTAGAAGTTATTTTAATAAGTGCGATGGAAGTTTAGGGACATCAGGTTCTGTTGTGTTTATGTTTGATCATACATGTAACTTTAGAATAGAAAATGATGGAACTGATCCTGAAGAATTAGAATTAGAACTAATAGATTATGGTGCTGAGGAAGTTTTTGTTGATGATGATGGAATAATTATATATGCTCCTTTTGAAAGCTTTGGTTCAATTCAAAAGTATTTTGAAGATAATGGTAAAGAAATTCTATCATCTGGATTTGAACGCATTGCACAACAAATGACAACCCTAACTCCAGAACAAGAAGCAGATGTAAATAAGTTGTTAGAAAAGATTGAAGAGGATGATGATGTTCAGAATGTGTACCATAATATGGTAGAAACTCAGGGAGAAGAGTAATTTAAATTATTTTCTCAATTAAATACTGATTAGAATTAAAAGAGAAGGTTTCCTTCTCTTTTTTATTGAGTAAAAGTTTGCCAATAGGA
>CBDUPT010000091.1:0-8109 GCA_965369165.1 uncultured Flavobacteriales bacterium
GACCAATCGAGAACCATTACTTGGTTATCCAAATGCGTTAAAACCTGAAGAGTATGTAAAGCCTGATAGCGGTGTAATTGACTTAATAATGCAAGCAAATTCCAATCCTGAACTTCCTCATTTTCTGATATTAGACGAAATGAATTTGAGTCATGTAGAAAGGTATTTTGCAGATTTTTTAAGCGTAATGGAATCCAATGAAGAAATTCCGCTTTACGCTGAAGGTACTGTGAACAATGGTGTGCCTTCAAAACTTAAAGTCCCAGCAAATTTATTTATCATAGGTACTGTAAATATTGATGAAACCACCAATATGTTTAGTCCAAAAGTTTTAGATAGAGCAAACACTATAGAGTTTCGTATTAATAATAACGAAATGGAAGGTTTCCTTAGCTCAGCAAACGACCTAAATATGAAAGCTTTGTTAGCTAAAGGAGCAACTATGGCTCAAAGTTTTATTAGTCTTTCAAACAACAAATCATTTACCACCAAAGATCTTGATGTAATCAATAAAACTCTACTTAATTTCTTTGGTGAATTACAAAAAACAGGCGCAGAGTTTGGATACAGAAGTGCTACTGAAATTCTGAGATTGATTAATCAATTAGATACTTTAGATAATAAGTTAACAACTTCTGAAAAGATAGATATTGCCATAATGCAAAAGTTACTTCCAAAGCTTCATGGTTCAAGAAGAAAGCTATCTCCGATCCTAGAGACTTTAGGCGGTTTTTGTTTGACAGAGGATATAAAGGTGGT
The DNA here is from genome assembly GCA_965369165.1 of uncultured Flavobacteriales bacterium. Classification (GTDB taxonomy): domain Bacteria; phylum Bacteroidota; class Bacteroidia; order Flavobacteriales_E; family Vicingaceae. The sequence goes on from CBDUPT010000091.1 coordinate 760, forward strand.
TAAAGATGTTTTCGATAAAGATGATTTTGATTACTCAAATGATAAGGTGCTATATCCACTGTCTTTAGAAAAAATTACAAGGATGTACAAAGGAGCAGTAGATAATGGATTCGCAAGTTATGCTGAGGCTTAAATTATGACAAACAAACCATCCAATACAAAATTCTTCACTCAAATAGTTGATTTATTACAATCAGCGAGAAGTAAGGTAGTACGCACGGTTAATCAAACCATGGTGACTACCTACTTTGAAATTGGAAAAAAAATTGTAGAAGAAGAACAAGATGGAAAAGCAAGAGCAGACTATGGTAAACAATTACTTAAAGGGCTTTCTGAAGTTTTGACTAAGGAGTTTGGCAAAGGGTTTTCAGTCAAAAACATAGAGCGAATGAGAGCATTTTATCTTGCATACCAAAAATCGTCAACACTGTTGTCGAATTCTCAAAAACAGCAGACAGTGTCTGACCTTTTCAAGTTAAGTTGGTCGCACTATTTAAAACTTATGCGGATCGATGACGAAAAAGAGCGTAAGTTCTACGAAATTGAATCATTCAGGAATAATTGGAGCGTAAGGGAATTACAACGTCAATTTGATTCTGCCCTTTACACAAGGTTGGTTTTAAGCCGAGATGAGGACAAAGTTAAAGAACTTTCAGAAAAAGGTTTGCTACTTGAAAAGCCAAAAGACGCGATAAAAGACCCTTACATTCTTGAATTTATTGGCCTTCCTGAACATTCTTCATATTCAGAAAGCGACCTTGAACAAGAATTGATAGATAAACTTGAACACTTTTTATTGGAACTTGGCAATGGATTTACGTTTGTAGCAAGACAAAAACGGATTTCCTTTGATGATAAACACTTTAGAATTGATTTGGTGTTTTATAATCGAATTTTGAAATGTTTTGTACTGATTGATCTAAAAATTGGAGAACTCAAGCATCAAGATCTAGGACAAATGCAGATGTACGTGAACTATTATGACCGTGAAATCCGATTAGAAGATGAGAATAAAACAATTGGAATAGTTTTGTGCAAGGACAAAAACGAGTCTGTTGTGAAATATACCTTGCCTGAAAAAAATGAACAAATTTTTGCAAGTAAATACAAAACTGTACTTCCAAGTAAAAAGGAATTAAAAGCACTTTTCAACTAACTCTTTTATCAATGCAGGCTAAGAATGAAATAATAGTAGAGTTAGATTCTGTTCAAGAGGATTTGAAGCTTTGGATAAGTTCGAAAAAAGAGGGGACTTTATTTGATAGAGTCGATACTGCTATTGAAAATAATGAAGCACGTTATCAATTAAGAGAAGGTTGTTTTTATGATTATAAAATAAGTGATGAGCATTTTATACTAGGTGATATAGGTGAAAATATTGTTCAACAACATAGGCTCGTATCAAATATAGGTACCATCTCACCAAATATATTTGTTGGTACATTAGAGATTCCTTTATTAAAAAAGGAGAATCTAGAAAAGTGTGCATCAATTGATTTAGAAGTTCAATCTGTTAAATCTGGCTATCGAGATGATTACAGAGACATGCTTGAACTTATCACAGAGAAATGTACTGATTTACTGTTACAATCTAATTCACCGGTTTCCCATCATTTTGATGTTAACTATTCAAAAGATAGTCAAACACTATATCAAAAATTTGCCTTCATTAAATCCATAATTAATTCAGCAGAGTTTAAGGATGCTGTTCATAGAATAGTGACAGCACCAGTAACCAAATGGACTGAAACACATGAAGAAAAAGATATTAGAAGTGTTAGAAGATTTTCTAATAACAACGTAAAGGAGTTAGTTAAAGGTGGGAAAAGAACGAGTTTACCTAGCGGTCATTATTTAGAAAGTTACGGTTTAAAAACACTTCCTGAAAGAATTACAAGTATCCGTAAAACAGATTCAGTTGATACACCAGAAAATCGTTTTATTAAACATGCTCTAGAAACGTTTCTCAAGTTTTGTTCAGATATCAATAAAGCTGCTCCTAAAAATTCAAAACTTGATTCTGAATCAAAAATATTAATTAGCGAGTTAGAATCTCAATTACACCATTCTGTTTTTAAAAATGTTTCTAGACCAACGACTTTAAAACTTAATAGCCCTATCCTTCAGAGAAAAGAAGGTTATAGAGAAGTTTTAAGAACATGGTTAATGTTTGAATTGGCTGCCAAATTAATATGGCAAGGAGGTGAAGATGTATATGGTGCTGGTAAAAAGGACATTGCTACACTCTATGCTCTTCTTCAAACTATTATATCTGTTTCAAGAACTCTTCGAAATAGAGCCAAAAGATATTTCAGAACTAATTAAGCCAACAAAAGATGGGCTAAACCTTCAAATTAAACAAGGAAAGTTTACTGCATTGAAAGGTGTGTTTGAAACAGACACTAGAAAATTGAACATTCAATTTAATTATAACCGTTCATTTAGTGGCAAGAAAAAATATCCTGATTCAGGTAGTTGGACTACAACATTAAGACCTGATTACACGCTGTCTTTTTGGCCTTTTGGAATTTCCGAAAAAGAAGCTGAAAGACAAGAGTTAATAGTGCATGTTCACTTTGATGCAAAATATAAAGTTGCCAATCTAACCTCTATTTTACCTAGTAATGACATTAAAGAAAACTATGGTGTAATTTTAAAGTTTGAAATACAGGATAGTTCTTGGGAACAAATAGTTCAGGTACTAGAATCTTATGATTTTATTGAGCTTATTGATGATAAAAGTTTCAATTTAATCAGTTTGTTTTGGGAGGATTATGAATCTCTAGAAGAATTTACTGATGTCCAATTTAACGAATTAGTAGAAAATATTCAACAATCTATTTTAAGCGTTGAAAAAAAGGAAAACAAGAAAGGCAATTATAAAAATGCTGATTTATTAAAGATGCATGCTTATAAGGATGCCATTAGAAGAACTGGTGGTGCTTATGTTTTATATCCTGGAGATAAATCACTAAACCGAAAAGGGTTTCACGAGATTATACCAGGATTGGGTGCGTTCCCTGTTCGTCCATCAAAAAATGATAGTGGTATTGGTGAACTTAAGACTTTCATTTTAGAAATTATTGAACACTTTGTTAATAGAGCTTCGCAACGTGAAAGAATTGCATTCAGAACTTATGATGTATACAAGAATGAGCCAAATAAGAAAAATGAAGTAAATGAAGCTTTGCCTGAAACGTATGGTGAAAACCGTAATTTGATACCTGACGATACACATGTATTAGTGGCCTTTTATAAGGACAAAGCACATTTAGATTGGATAATAAAAAGTGGATTGTATAATGCCAGAGCTGATAGCAAAAGGGGCTCTCTAAGGTTAGGCCCAGGTGAAGCTGGGGCAAAATATTTGCTATTACATTCTAATGGTGAAACAAAAACAAGTCGATTGCTTAAAATTACTGAAACAGGTCCACGAGTATTTTCAAAGAAAACATTAATTGATAAAGGATATCCTTCTGAACCTTCTCAAGATTATTATTTAGTTTACAAAGTTGAAGAGATTTCAGATGTTGAGTTGCAAAATCAAAAGTGGGACATAACCAAATTAGATAAACACAAGCAAGGAAGAGGTTCTGCTTTACCATTTTCTGTAACTATGACCGATTTAATGAAAGTAAAAGTGACTAATTAGCCAACGCTAAAAACGAAATGAATAAAATAAAAACGGCATACAACAATGTGTATAGTGCATAGCACCCTTCGGGATGCCACGACACCATACACTAAACGTTATAAAAACACAATAGGGAAGCAAAATTGCTTCCCTATTGTTTAAAATTCTATGTAAATAGCATTTACTCTGCTAATACAATTATTTTATTGTTGTTTACTTCAACAACACCACCATTAACAGAAAATAATTTCTCGCTGCCATTTTCAACAACTTTAATTTCTCCTGCCTTTAATGTAGATACTAATGGAGCATGATCTTTTAAAATTCCGAAAGAACCATCAGAACCTGGTAAGTTTACCATTTCTACCTCTCCTGAGTAAACGTTTTTTTCTGGTGTAATTATATCTAAATGCATAATTGTTTAAATTACAAAATTCAAAACACAAACTTTGTCTTTTGGGTTTTGTTGTTTGTTATTTGCATAATCGTTTTCCGATTATGCTTCTGCCATCATTTTCTTACCTTTCTCAATAGCTTCATCAATAGAACCTACTAAGTTAAATGCTGCTTCAGGGTATTCATCAACTTCACCATCTAATATCATGTTAAACCCTTTAATAGTATCTTCAATAGATACTAACACACCTGCTAAACCAGTAAACTGCTCAGCAACGTGGAAAGGTTGTGATAAGAAACGTTGAACTCTTCTTGCTCTGTGTACAACTAATTTATCTTCTTCAGATAATTCGTCCATACCTAAAATCGCAATAATATCTTGTAATTCTTTATAACGCTGTAGAGTTTCTTTAACTCTTTGTGCAGTATTGTAGTGCTCATCACCAACAATGTCTGCAGTTAAAATTCTTGAAGTAGAATCTAACGGATCTACCGCAGGATAAATACCTAACTCAGCAATTTTACGAGAAAGCACTGTAGTTGCATCTAAGTGAGCAAAAGTTGTTGCTGGTGCTGGATCTGTTAAATCATCTGCAGGTACGTAAACCGCTTGCACAGATGTAATAGAACCATTTTTGGTAGATGTAATTCTTTCTTGCATGGCACCCATTTCTGATGCTAATGTTGGTTGATAACCTACCGCTGAAGGCATACGACCTAATAAGGCAGATACCTCAGAACCAGCTTGTGTAAATCTAAAGATATTATCAATAAAGAATAAGATATCTTTTCCTTGTCCATCGCCTTCACCATCTCTAAAATACTCAGCTAATGTTAATCCAGATAAAGCAACTCTTGCTCTTGCTCCAGGAGGCTCATTCATTTGTCCGAAAACTAATGTTGCCATAGAACCTGATAAACCTTCTTTATCTACTTTAGATAAATCCCATCCACCTTCTTCCATAGACTCTTCAAATGCTTTACCATATTTGATAACGCCAGACTCAATCATTTCTCTCAATAAATCATTCCCCTCTCTTGTTCTTTCTCCAACTCCAGCAAATACTGATAAACCAGAGTGACCTTTTGCAATGTTGTTGATCAACTCCATAATTAATACAGTTTTACCAACACCTGCTCCACCAAACAAACCAATCTTACCACCTTTAGAATAAGGCTCAATCAAATCGATAACTTTAATACCAGTAAATAATACCTCAGATGAAGTAGATAACTCCTCAAATTTAGGTGGATCTCTGTGAATTGGATAACCTCCCTCTTTAGAAACTTCTCCAATACCATCAATAGCATCTCCTAAAACATTAAACAATCTTCCTCTAATTTTCTCACCAATTGGCATTGTAATCGGAGAACCTGTTGCAAGAACATCCATTCCTCTCTTCAAACCATCAGTTGCATCCATCGCAATAGCTCTAACAGTATCTTCACCAACATGTTGTTGACACTCTAAAACTACTTTTTGTCCATTTTCTCTAGTGATTTCTAATGAATCTAAAATATTTGGTAAAGCTCCTTTTTCAGTATCAAAGCTAACATCTACAATAGGTCCAATTACTTGAGTTATTTTCCCGGTATTACCTGACATAATTTTTATGTTTTTATAATAAGTTTTCTATTCGATTTTGAAGTTGCAAAAGTAGTATAAATTACCTATTTAATTACAACACTTTTAAGATTATTTTTATTTAATTTTATTATGGATATTTGCATTGAATTAAAGAATCAAATTTTAGCAGTTTTAAGACTATTTGAGTGAAGGTTTACAGAAGCATTGAAGCGTACGAAAACACTGGGAGAGCAGCAGTAACGATTGGCACATTTGACGGAGTTCACTCAGGTCATCAAGTAATAATTAACCAACTTAAAAATGCTGCAAAAAAAATAAATGGTGAATCGGTTTTACTTACCTTTTTTCCTCACCCTAGAATGGTGCTTTATCCTGATGATAATGATTTGCGTTTATTAAACACTATTAATGAACGAATCAAACTATTGGACAAAGCTGGAATTGATCATTTAATTATTCATCCCTTTTCAAAAGAATTTTCTAGGTTAAGTTCAACTGAATTTGTTAGAGATATTTTAGTAAACCAACTTAATGTGGCAACTTTAGTGATTGGTTACGACCACCATTTTGGAAGAAACAGAGAAGGTTCTTTTGAGCATTTACAAGAATTAGCCCCTCTTTACGACTTTAAAGTAGAAGAGATTATGGCACAAGAAATTCAACAAATAAATATTAGCTCTACCAAAATAAGAAATTCATTAAATGACGGTGAGATTAATGCAGCTAACCAATTTTTAGGTTACAACTATTTTATTGAAGGCACAGTTGTTGAAGGAAATCAAAAAGGCAGAGAAATTGGTTTTCCTACTGCCAACATAAAAATTGATGAATGGTATAAGCTAATTCCTGCTAAAGGTGTTTATGCTGTTAAAGCATTTATTGATGATAAAACTTATGAAGGCATGCTGAATATTGGAACTAGACCAACAATTAATGGAACTAATGAAACAATTGAAGCAAATATCTTTAACTTTAACGAAAACATCTATAATAAAACCTTAAGAATAGAGTTTTATCAACGCATTAGAAATGAACAAAAATTTGAAAAATTTTCAGATTTAAAAACACAATTAGAAATTGACAGAGAAAAAGCTATACAAGTATTTCAGTAAAATAAACATTGTTGTTATTCTATTACTTTGTTCATTTACAGCTAATGCTCAACTTTTGGATTCTTTTGCCATAGACACAGTACCAACTTATACTTTAGCACGAGCTTTAAAACAAGACCCTCTAAAAGTTTACAAACTAAATTTAAAAAAATCTAAACTAAGCGAAATACCTGAGGAGGTTTATCAATTTAAAAACTTAAATGTTTTAGATATTAGCCGAAATAAACTAAAAGAATTTCCAAAAAGAATTAGTGAATTTAAATACTTGCAAGAATTAAATATTTCAGGAAATAAAATAGAAATTGTAACTAAAGAGATTGGCTTATTGCTACATCTCAAAAAATTCGAAGCAAATCAAAACGGACTTATTAGTATCCCTCCTGAAATAAGATTTTTAAAAAAATTAGAATTTATGGACTTGTGGGGGAACGATATTGGTTCTTTACCCTATGAAATTACGGAGTTACAAATGACCTTAAAAGAAATTGATATGCGTGTTATATTAATGAGTAAAGCTGAACATGAAAAAATAAAATCTTTACTACCTAATACCAAAATCAAGTTTTCTAAATCTTGTAATTGCGGATTTTAACTCATACCGTACTCTTTAAATCGAACTA
>CBDUPT010000092.1:0-8107 GCA_965369165.1 uncultured Flavobacteriales bacterium
TCACATATTATTTGAGGTAAACTATCATTAACAGGCATCTTTTCTAGTTCGGCAAAAGCTAAATCAAAAAACGCTTGCTGGGTATTAGTGGCTTTAAAATTTTCTATGGAATAAATTTTCACAAACATAGGCATTGCCCCTGGAGCTTCTATAAAGTATAATCCATAATCTTTATGAATAAAAGTGTTAAAAGCAGTAGTATCTTTATTGGTAATAGCAGTAATAAATTTTTTGTAAAAGAGATTGAAATCGGACTTATCTTTTAGATCACTTTCTCTTTTTAATGGCGTTTCACCTATGGTATCCTTTAAATTTTCATGAACCTTCTCTGATTGTATTTCATCATTCACGCTAGATGATGAGCACCCAATAATTACAATACTTAAAATGTAAATCAAGTTTTTCATTCAACTACTTAATTAAATTAATAATTGGTTTCCCAGTACATGCACTTGGTGCTTGTATGTCTAGTAGTTGTGCTATTGTAGCTGCAATGTCTGGAATAACTACCTCTGTGTTGGTTTCTCCTTTTTTAATTCCTGAACCATACCATAACAATGGAACATGTGTGTCGTAATGATAAGGTGAACCATGGGTTGTTCCTTTATGGTTTTTATAGAATGGTACCCATCCAGATTCTAATACGAATAAAACATTTCCAGATCTATTTTGGTTAAACCCTCTTTGGGCGTTAGCTAAAATTCTGTCCGTAAACTCTGTGTTTTTTAGAGCGGTAGACGTAATCGCTTTTGCTATTCCTTTTTGTTTTAATAAAAAGTTTGCTATCGAGTTTTCGATGGTTACAAGATTCCAATTGTTTTTTTGGATTAACTCCGTATTTAAAAATACTTGATAGTTAGAAATGTTCATTACTAACGAATCTACTTTGTATTCTTGTTTTAAAAATTTATTTAAAGAAGAGTCTAGTTCATGCTCATGAAAATAACCTCCGGGCATTTTATTATCAATTAAGTATTGCGACACATTAACTGCACCATGGTCTGCGGTTAAGAAAATCAATACATTTTCTTTGCCAATATTTTTTTCTAAATAGGTAATTATTTCTGCTAATTCTTTATCTAATCGCAAATAGGTGTCCTCTATTTCAACAGACATAGGTCCAAACTGATGACCTATATAATCAGGGGATGAGAAACTAATAGATAAAAAATCGGTATGATTATCAGTTCCTAATTTTTCATTTTTAATTAATTCAATAGCTAGCTCTTTTAAAATAGTATTGCCAAAAGGTGTTGATTTGATTAAGCTATAATGGTTATTATTATCTAGTAATGAAGGTAAGTCATGAGGAAAAACAGGTTTTTGTTCAGTAATAAATAGGTTCTCGTAAGGGTTGTCATCATCAATACTTGCTGTGTAACTAGCTATAGGATAGAGTGTATACCAAGGTTGTTCTAAATATTTTTTTGCTGGATTACTCTTATTGATTTTAGTTACCCATTCAGGCAAATTATTCATATAATAAGTACTACTTATCCACTTCCCTGTATCTCCTCCTTCAAACCAATAAGCAGCATCTGCATTATGTCCTGCAGGCAAAATTGCACCTCTATCTTTAATCGAAATCCCAAAGGTTTTTCCTTTAAAGTTGGTGGCTAATTTTAATTCATCAGTAATTGTTGTACTGCTCAATTTATTGGGAGACATTTTCCCGTGATTTGATTCACTTCCAAGGGTGCTAAAACTAGTGTCTGAAGTGCAATAAGTGTAATTGTTGACGGTTTTATCAAACCATGTGTTAGAGATTATTCCATGATTTTCAGGAGTTGTGCCTGAATAAATAGAAGCGTGACCTGGTCCAGTATATGTTGGCATATAATTATAGTGGGTGTTTTTACAGTTATAGCCATTATTGATTAGCTTTTTAAACCCATCATCACTATATCTATCCCAAAATCTAGTTAAGTAGTCGTATCTCATTTGGTCTACCACTATACCAACAACTAATTTGGGTTTTTGTGCAGATGAAACAAAAGGAAGAATAATTAGAATTAAAAAAAATAATTTACGCATTATGCTTGATTTTTTAAAAGGAAAAATATGAGTGAAACACCTACTAAAACACTAATTAAGATATTCAATGTAGCAACTAAATAATTTCCTTGTTTTAGTAATTCAAATGTTTCAAAACTAAAAGTAGAGAAGGTGCTAAAGCCACCACAAAATCCAGTTATTATAAATAGTTTAAGGGCAGTATTGTCAGAAGTTTTTCCTGTGAAATAAACTACAGCTATTGCTAAAATGATACAGCTTAATGTGTTTGAAATAAAAGTGCTTAGAGGGAAATTAGTTGAAACAAACTTTGTTGAAAGTTTAGAAACACCGTATCTAGATAAGCTACCTAAACCACCCCCAATAAATATTGCTAGTAAGTTGAACATTATAAGTTTATATTAAAGTTAAAGCGTTTATTAGAATACTTCATTAACCAAAACACAAAAATACCAACTATACTGCCAAGAATAGCACCGCCTAAAATATCTCCAGGATAATGTACACCTACATAAACTCTGCTATAGGAAACCAATGCAGCCCATAGCAACATAAATGGAAGAATAAATTTATAACTTTTTCTTAATAATAGACCTGAAAATAAAGCCAAAGCAAAACTATTGGTTGCATGTGATGATACAAAGCCAAATTGCCCCCCGCATTTACCATTTAATGTGTGCACCAATCCTATTAGTTCAGGGTTGTGGCAAGGGCGAAGTCGTTCAAAAACATCTTTAAAAGCTACAACAGAAGTTCTATCGCTTATCAAAAAAACTAAACCAATAAATAATCCAATTTTTATAGTATTCCATCTATGTTTTTTTGCCACTAAAAAAATAAGAAATAAGTATAGAGGTATCCAAAAAACTTTGCTGGTTACCCAGTAAAAAATAACATCAAAAAATGGAGAATGGATTCCGTTTAAAAACAGAAAAATATCTATATCTATGTTTATTAGATCGTTGAGGATAATTGCGAAAATTAAGTTGAAACAAATGTAATAAATAGTATAAACTTTAAAGTTAGAAAACAATAAAGACTTTATCTCACTATCTTTGTCCTATAAATGAGTATTGAAAGAAATACATATTCAAAAGAAGAAAAGTTAAAAAGTAAAAAAGCTATTGAGCAACTTTTTAAAAGTGGTAAAACAATTAAGGCTTATCCTCTTAAAGCAATTTACCTAACTAAGGATGTAGTTGATAATCGTTATCTTAATGTAGGAGTTAGTGTGCCGAAAAGAAATATAAAGTTAGCGGTTAATCGAAATTTAATAAAAAGAAGGATGAGAGAAGCTTATCGTTTAAATAATAAAGACCTTAAACAAGCTCTTAATACAAATAATAAAGGCCTAGATGTTATGTTGGTTTGCCACTCATCACAAATTTTAAGTTATCAAGAAATTGAAGATAAAATAAAAGTAATTTTAAACCGTTTAACAGAGTTGAGTGAAGTGGTTAGTTCGTAAAATATTTGTTGTTTTAATTCGATTTTACCAATTAAGTATCTCGCCTATTTTAGGTCAAAATTGTAGATATACTCCAACTTGTTCTCAATATAGTATTGATGCTATTAATAAACATGGAGCTAGGAAAGGTGGTTGGTTAGCGTTAAAAAGAATATTTTCTTGTCACCCTTGGGGAGGGCATGGGCATGATCCAGTTCCGTAAAATAATTTAAAAAGATGAAAAAACATTTAAAAAAAGGTGTAGCTGTTTTAGCAATTCTAGTTGCATCATTATCATTCTCTTCTTATACTGAGAGTTATTTTGAGGTGTCTAAAAACTTAGACATTTTCGCTACACTTTTTCGTGAATTAAATATTTATTATGTTGATGATGCCGATCCAGGAGAACTAATGAAGACAGGTATTGATGCTATGTTAGAATCATTAGATCCTTACACTAATTATATTCCTGAGTCTAGAATGGAAGATTATAAGATGATGACAACGGGTCAGTATGGAGGTATTGGTGCATTGATTCAAACAAGAAAAGACAAGGTTATGATTTCTGAACCTTATAAAGGTTTTGGAGCAGATAAAGCAGGGTTAATAGCTGGAGATAAAATATTAAAGATTGATGGTAAATCAGCTTTAGGAAAAACATCTGATGAGATTAGAGAGTTTTTATTAGGTCAGCCAGGTACAACTGTTGAGTTAGTAATTGAAAGACCAGGAACTGATGATCCTATTACTAAAGTTGTTACTCGTGAAGAAGTAAAGATTAAAGATGTTCCTTATCATGCAATTATGGGAGAAGATGTTGGTTATTTAAGATTAACAAGTTTTACAGAATCAGCAAGTAGGGAAGTGAAAGATGCATTAACAGATTTAAAAGCTAAAGGAGCAAAATCTATTGTTTTAGACCTTAGAGGGAACGGAGGTGGATTGTTAACTGAATCAGTAAACATTGTAAATTTCTTCGTTAATAAAGGTACTCCAGTTGTAAATACTAAAGGAAAGATTAAGGATTGGGATAAAAGTTATAAAGCCTTGAATAATCCTATTGATACTGAAATTCCTTTAGTTGTTTTAATTAACGGAAGTTCTGCTTCAGCATCAGAAATTGTATCAGGATCATTACAAGATAATGATAGAGCAGTTGTTATGGGGGCTCGTTCTTTTGGGAAAGGTTTAGTACAAAATGTTAGACCATTAAGTTATAATTCTAAACTTAAAATTACTGTAGCAAAGTATTATACTCCAAGTGGAAGATGTATTCAGAAGTTAGATTATTCACATAAAAATACTGATGGAGAGGCTGAAGAAGTGCCAGATTCTTTAATTACTGAGTTTAAAACTCTACATAGTAAACGACCTGTTTTTGATGGTAAAGGAGTTGCTCCAGATATTAAGGTAGAAGGATTACCACTAAGTGATATCTCTGCGGTTTTGTTAGTAAAGAATTTAATATTTGATTATGCTACTGAATATCGATTAAAGCATAATGAAATTCCAAGTGTTAAAGATTTTTCGTTGACAGATGAAGAGTATAAGAAATTTGTTGATTTTTTATCAGATAAAGATTACCAGTATACTACAGAAAGCGAAAGTTTATTGAAAAAGCTTGAGAAAGCTACTAAAGATGATAAATACTTTGAGGATGTGAAAGTTGAATATGAAGCTTTACAAGCTAAATTAAACCATAATAAAAAAGAAGATTTAACAACTTTTAAAGATGAGATTAAACAGATATTAGAAAATGAAATTGTTTCTCGATATTATTACCAAGAGGGTCAAGCAGAATTATCTTTAAAGTATGATCCAGTTATTGAAGAGGCTATTAAGCTATTAGGTGATTCAGCAAAATATCAATCTATATTAGCTGGAACGTATAAAAAGTAGATAGAGTTGATATTCCAACGGTTAAAATCTATTGTTACAATAAGAAACCTTTATCTCTTTAGCTTAATACTTATAGCTACAGGTCTTTCTGTTTCTAAACCACTAATTATTTTAGGTGAAATCTGTTTAACTGTTCTGTGGTTTGTTACAGGAAATTATAAAGAAAAATTATCGAGGTTTTCTAAAAATAAAATGGCAATAATTTTGTCATCTTTGTTTTTTATTTCCATTTTTGGGTTAATAAATACAAGTGATTTTGAGTATGCGTTTGGTGACTTAAGGAGGAAGTTACATTTATTTTTATTACCATTTTTTTTATCAAGTTTTCCTCAATTAACTCTAAAGGAATCTAAGTTGTTATTCAAAACTTTTTTGTTTTGGGTCGTGTTTTCTTCTATTTGGAGTATAGCAATTATGCTGGGATTTTCAGGCGAGCAAATTTTAGATAAGCGACAATTATCAAGATTTCATTCTCATATTAGATTTGGATTAGAAATTTGTTTGTCCATTTTTGGTTCAGTTTATTTTTTAGTTAAAAGTAAAAATAAGAGGTATAGTTTTATATGGTTCTTAGTTGCGATATGGTTGTCAGGCTTCTTGTTTTTGATGGGTATGTTTACTGGTATTGTAGTGCTTGTGATTACTAGCATCGTTTTACTTTTGATATATAGTTTGAAATTAAAAAATCGGATTATTAAGTATGGATTTTTAGTGCTTTTATTGTCATTGATTACTTTTTCATGCTATTATGTTGGTTCCAGTATTTCTGAATATGCCCAGAGTAAAAATGTAGTTCCTTTACCTGTTTTAGATTTTACTAAAGCTGGAGAAAAATATGCTCATGACACTACTTCTGTTAGAAAGTTTGATAAGGAGAATGGTTATTTGATATGGAAAAATGTTGCATGGGGTGAGATAAAAAAAGAATGGAATGAAAGGAGTAGTCTTGATTTCGATTCATTAGATTTAAAAGGTCAGAAGCTTACAACAACTTTAATTAGGTTCTTGAGTTCAAAAGGTGAGATAAAAAATGCTGACGCAATAAAAAAACTATCTTCTGATGAGTTACAGTCTATAGAAAAAGGGATAAGTAATGTAAATTATCTTTCAGAAAATACGGTTAGCAGAAGATTGCACAAAATAATTTGGGAATTTGATAATTATAATCAAGGGCGGGATTATAATGGCCACTCGGTAACTATGCGTTGGGAGTATTTGAAAACAGCAGTTGAAATAATAAAAGACAATTTTATTATAGGAGTTGGGACTGGGGATGTTGAATTAGCATTTAAAAAACAGTACAAGAAAAATGAAAGTTTGTTATTACCAAAGTATCAATTAAGAGCTCATAATCAATTTATAACGTATACGGTTACATTTGGTGTAATAGGAGGGATATGGTTTTTAATAGTACTACTATACCCTATCTTTAAATTTAAAGAATACAAAAACTATTTATACATAGCTTTTTTTTGCATTACATTTTTATCAATGCTAAATGAAGATACATTGGAAACTTTAGTTGGAATAGTCTTTTTTGGATTTTTTAATAGCATGTTTCTTTTACAAGAGACTAAAAACTAAAAACTCTGGAGATATTAAATCCTAATTTGTATTCACCATCTCCCCAATTGCTTCTTGTATTTGGAATGAAATCATTTTCAATAATCCCTTCAGAATTCGTTACATTAATATGGAATACATGGCCTCCAGTTTCAATTTCTATACCAATCGCTAATGGGTCGTAAAATCCATTGCTAGTAGTTCTGTATTCAGAGAAGGTTAAAAAATAATCTACAACAAAAGATACTCTATTACTAACTTTAAACCTACCACCAAACCCTAAAGAAAATAGGTCGTTTTCATCAACAGATCCATTCTCGGGATTAACATCATTTGTAACATAATTTCTATGGACAAGAGTAGGTAACATTTCTAAAGAAATACTCCTTGTTATTTTACTAGCAATGATTAATTGATGCACATAAGACCATCTGTTTGCAAAATCATTATCTGGGATAATTGCTACTGGAGAAATTGCTGCATTAGTATAATATGCTGCAGAGATGGGCATGCCCTTTTCTTTTTGATGTAGAAATTTGAACTTCAGATTCATGTCAATATGTTCGTTAGTTTTACTTCTACCAATTCCTATGCTAATATTATCAGTTAATCCATAGTCAAAAGAAAACCTAATGTTTGAAGCATTGTCTAATCCCCAAACTGTATGTTTTCCAATTGGTTCTCCAATTTGCATATCACCAAAACGGTGAGTAATTCTAAAATCTAGAGTTTTCTTTTTAGTTGTTTCAATAGTGTTTGCATTGATCAACTTAGTTGCTTTAAAAGTGTAAGCAATTCTTTCTGGAGTTGATTCAGATTCTTCACTATTTAGCATATCTAACAAATCATCTTGAGCAAAAGTTGATAAAGATAAAATAGATAGAATAAGGGTTAAGTAATACTTCATGTTATATATTATTTCTTTTCTTCTAATGTAATATTTACAGTAACTTTTACAGTTTCAGCTATATTCTTGGTTACTACTTTTGGAATTTTAATTTTATGATCTTTTAGAAGAACATCAAAAGAACAGGTAACACCTATTTTGCCATCTTTAATAATTACCTTCCCTTTCATTTCTCTTTCTTGAGTAACACCATGTATGTCTATTGTTCCTTTTACCGTAACACTATGTTCTCCATCAACAGTATAATCTATTGTTTCAGTAATTTTTCCTTTAAAAAC
>CBDUPT010000093.1:0-8087 GCA_965369165.1 uncultured Flavobacteriales bacterium
TGGGAGAAGATAAAGGTTTGATGATGGTTAATGGTAAACCTATGATTCAACATGTTATTGATGTTGCTAAAGGAGTGGTTGAGGATATAATTATTATCTCTAATAATGAAGAATATAATAAGTTTGGATATGTAGTTATACCAGATGAGATAAAAGGTAAAGGGCCGTTAGGAGGAATTTATACTGGTTTACAACACTCTAAAACACAATTAAGTTTAGTTTTAAGTTGTGATATTCCATATATAAATGGGAGCCTATTAAATTTATTGATTAGTCATTCCGAAGGTTATGATATTACAATTCCTAAAAAGAATGATGTTACACACCAATTAATGGGGGTATTTAGTAAAAGGTGTTTGATTAAATTTAAAAATGCCTTAGATGATGATAAGCTTAAATTAATAACCTTGTTTGAACAATTAAACTTAAATATCGTAGATGCTAGTCATTTTAGCGGTAGATTGTTTATTAACGTTAATGAAAAGAATGATATTAAAGTTTAAATATTTTGGGATGATAGCTGAGGCTTTAAACAAAGAGGTTGAAGAATTAGATTTAGACTTCGAAAAAGTTTCTGAAATAGAAAGCTATTTTAAAACTAAACTAAATGATATCAATTTTAAGATTGCAGTAAACCATAATATAGTTAATGCGGATCATAAATTAAACAACAACGATGAGGTAGCGTTGCTACCACCATTTGCTGGAGGATAGCCCCTCTTAATCTCCCCAAAGGGGAGAAATTCCCCTCTTGAGAGGGGAAACTTTTTCTAAATCTTTGATTTAGCTCAAAAGTTGGGGTGTGTCATTAAAAAAAAGTATGTTTTTATAATTAAAAATGAAACTTACAGAAAATGAAAAATATCGCTATTCTAGGCACTTGCTTTTAGATAAAGTAGGTGAGCAAGGACAAGAAAAACTAAAAGCTGCAAAAGTTTTGGTGATTGGAGCAGGAGGTTTAGGTTGTCCTGTATTACAATATTTAACTGCTGCTGGTATTGGTACAATTGGTATTATAGATTTTGATGAAGTGGATGAAACAAATCTACAACGTCAGGTTTTATTTTCGGTTAGTGATGTTGGAACAAATAAAGCCTTAGCTGCAAAAAATAGATTAGAACAACTCAATCAATTTGTGCAGTTTAATATTTTTCAAGAAAAACTGACGACTCAAAATGCTTTGGACTTATTTAATCAATATGATATTATTGTAGATGGAACTGATAATTTCTCTACTCGTTACTTGGTGAATGATGCTTGTATAAAAACTAATAAACCTTTGGTTTATGGTGCTATTTATAAGTTTGAAGGTCAGGTTTCGGTATTTAATTATAACAATGGTCCTAGTTACAGGTGTTTGTTTCCTGAAGCACCAAGTGCGGGTTCTGTACCAAACTGCTCTGAAATAGGGGTGATAGGTGTTTTGCCTGGTTTAATTGGAACTCAGCAAGCTAATGAAGTAATTAAAATTATATTAGGAATTGGTGAGCCTTTAGCTGGCAGACTATTAATGTTTGATGCATTGCAAGCTAATCAGTTTACAGTTGAGATCCAACGAAACGAAGAACAAATTAAGATTGCTCAGCAAATTGATTTTAGTTCGTATGATTACGATTATTTTTGTGGGATTAAAACAAACGAGAATATGAAAGAAATTTCTGCACAAGAGTTGAAAGAACTTTTAGTTAAAGAAGATATACAGGTAATTGATGTAAGAGAGGTGCATGAAACACCAAAAGTAGAAGCTTTAAATGCTGTGAATATTCCATTGCAAACCATTCCGCACAATATAGATAAGATAGCTAAGGATAAAAAGGTGGTTGTTCATTGTCAGCATGGAGTTAGAAGTATGCATGCAATTGATTTTTTACAACAAAATGGATTCGACAATTTAATAAACCTTACGGGGGGTATAGTAATGTGGTAATAATCTCCCCTTGAGGGGAGATACAGAGGGGTGATTTACAGAATGATTACCCACCTTAATCCATTCGAATATATTTGGAGTATCAAGAAAGTAAAAAAATAAAAATATGTCTGATAAAAAAATAAAAAATGTATTTGTAGAAGGAGCTATTACCCCTGAAAAGATAGCTACTTCAATAGCTCATCATCAAGTAAAAACTAATATAGGTGCTCATGATATTTTTTTAGGACAAGTAAGAGCTGATGAAATTGATGGTAAAACTGTTCAAGCAATTGATTATTCGGCTTATGAAGAAATGGCAAACAAAGTATTTCATGAAATTAGAGAGACTGCTTTTACAAAATTCGATTTAACTTGTATGCACATTTACCATAGCAAGGGAGTTGTTAAAACTGGGGAGATTTGTTTGTTTGTTTTTACTTCTTCAGCACACAGAAAAGAAGCAATGGATGCTTGCCAATATTTAGTAGAAGAAATTAAAGAAAAGGCACCAGTATTTGGTAAAGAAATTTTTGAAGATGATAGTTTTCAGTGGAAAACTAATGAATGATTATTTTAATGTCATTCTGAACAAAATTTTGTCATCCTGAGTTTGTCGAAGGATTTACAAAATGAAGTGATGAATCTTCTTAGATTTATACCAGATAATAGATTCTTCGACATCGTTTTATAATCAAGTAAAACTTGAATAAAACATTGCTCAGAATGACACAAAAGAAAGAAATGATAGATATTACACATAAAATAAGAACATTAAGAATAGCAACTGCGCAAGCTATTGTTAAAGTAAGTAAGCAAGAGACTATTGATGCAATAAACAATAAAACTGTTCCTAAGGGAGATGTGTTTGCAATGAGTAAAGCTGTTGGGTTATTGGGCGTAAAAAATACCCCTTTAATTTTAGCTGATTGTCATCCTTTACCGATTGAATATACTGGGATTGATTACGAAATAAATGGCTTAGATATAACTGTAAAAGTTACCATTAAAACCATTTATAAAACTGGTGTTGAGGTAGAGGCTATGCACGGAGCAAGTGTAGTTGCATTGAATATGTATGACATGCTAAAGCCTATTGATAAGGGTGTAGAAATTCATCATATAAAGTTGTTGGAGAAGAAAGGCGGTAAATCTGACTTTAAAGATAAGTTTAGAAAAGATTTAACTGCTGCTGTGGTGGTTTGTTCCGATACTATTTCGGCAGGGCAAAAAGAAGATAAAGCAGGCAAAGCAATTATTGCAAAATTAGAAGAGTGCGGTGTAGCCATAAATGATTATGTAATTATTCCTGATGAAAAAGAGCAAATACAAGCCAAAGCTAAAGCTTTCGCTGAGCAAGGAGTAAATATGATAATTTATACTGGAGGTACAGGATTATCTAATAGAGATGTTACTCCTGAAGCATTAAAGCCATTATTAACTAGAGAGATACCCGGAATAGAAGAAGCGATAAGAAGCTACGGACAAGATCGTGTGCCTTATTCAATGTTAAGTAGGAGTGTAGCCGGAACTATAGGAAATACATTAGTGTTGGCTTTACCAGGCTCTACCAACGGAGCTAAAGAAAGCATGGATGCTATCTTTCCATCAGTTCTACATGTTTTCCATATATTGAAAGGAGGAGGGCATTAGTTATTTACTGATTACTAACTTCTTAGTAGTTGTTGAGTTTTCTGAGATAATATTTACCATATAAACACCATTAGCCAAGCCTTCTGTAGAAATATTTATTCCATTAACATAATTAGTCGTCAAAACTTCTTTCCCATTAATATCTGAAATTACAACTTTTATAACTAATTCATTACTCATAATTGAAAAATAATGAGATGTAGGATTAGGAAATATTAATGGTCTAGACTCTTTTTGGTTTGATATATTGTTAATATTAGTACCTAACTCATTGTATTTTACCAGGAAAATATCTGCTGAAACCATAGGGCTTGAATTTGGAGGAGTCATAATTAAGCTATCAGGCCCGAAATCAAAATCAACTGGTGCTACCTCGAAATATCCTGTAAGTATTAAATTATTCGATAAATCAAACTCTAAATCAATAGGTCGGAAACTATAATATCCAGGAATAATAACAACTCTTTCAAAAAATCCATTAGGATTGTATTTAGAAATGTAGATGTTTGTCAATTTTGTATTGACATTATAAGACCCTTGACCTGGGTCAAAGTCAGTGGTATCAATGACTGTACCAGTGATATAGATAGCACCATTATTATCTATTTTGATAAGTTTGTTATAGCATTGTCCAAGGATAGTGTTAGACCAAACCAAGCTTCCTTGGCTATTATATTTCAAAAAAAATACATCCTCAGAATTTATGTTTCCAATTGATTCGGAATACAATGTTACATTAGAAGTATTATTATCAATAATAACACTATCTCTAAATCCACCTGATATATATACATTTTCATTGTCATCAATGCTAATGAAAGGGGGGTCTGAATAAACATAAGGGGTGTTGTCAATTTTCCTTGACCAAAAATAATTACCATTATCATCAAATTTTGTTAGAAATCCCATCATACTATAATTGTTAGTTATAGAGTCCAGTGTAGTCATTAAATCAACGTTCGGCCCAGGATTAAAATCTACATTATGGCTAAATCTACCTGAAACATAAACATATTTATTTTTAACTTCAATTTTATGACCAATATCATGTGTAATACCTCCAATCTGTTTTACCCAATTCAATTCTCCATTTGGATTATACTTAGCTATAAAAATATCCAAATACCCAGGGTTATTAATATAGTCGGTTGAAGTTAAAGTACTACCAGGTGAATTATTTATGGGGTCAAAATTAACAATGTTTGAAAATGATCCAGTAAGGTAAATATATCCATTATCATCTGTATCAACAGACATTCCTGCATCACTTGATTGGCCATCACCACCCATTTTAATAGCCCAAAGATAATTGCCATTTTTATCATATTTTGCCAAAAAAATATCAAAGGTATGAACTTGCCCCTGTAAGGTAGATGTAAGAATGGAAGTGCCTGAGCCAGGGTCAAAATCTACTGAATTTCTAAACCTACCTGTGATATAAATATTATTATTAAAGTCATTAGTTACACTTATTCCATAATCCCATTCAACTCCTCCAATACTAAAAGACCAAATATAATTGCCATTAGAATCTAATTTAACTATGTAAGAGTCATCAGCACCATTACATGTTAAATAGGTATTTGAAGGGCCAGGGTCAACATCAATAACAGATTGAAATTGGCCTATTAATATAATATTATTGTCATTATCAACAGTCATATCTCTAGCATCTGGGTTGTCAAATTGCCTACCCCATTCTATATGTTGTGCATACAAGAAGTCACTAGGATTAATTGAAAATAGTGATACTAAAAGGAAAATGATTAATTGATAAGAGCTTTTTGAATTTCTTAAATGAACGGGGAATCTGGTATATTTGACTTTCATATTAATATGGTTAATGTGGCCTACATATTTTTAACTTAGTTATTCTTTCTAGAACTTAAATTAAATTTTCTTTTTAATGACGTATGCGCTAAGTTTGATAAAGCTTTTCCGGTTGGTCCTTTATAAAAAAGTAATTCTACTATTCCAAGTCGGTTTACTCCAGTTTTAATTTAAGTCATAAATACAATGTATAAAGTGGATATTTTACGAATTTAACTAATCTATTTTGAAAGGTAAGGCTTCACAACTTAATTTTTTTTATTGAAATTTTAATATAAATTTACTCTCTATGATTTTACTTGCAGATAGTGGTTCTACAAAAACAGATTGGAAATTAATCAAAGGTAATGAAGTAGTATCATCTTTTCAAACTATTGGATTTAACCCTTATATAATTTCATCTGATGCTATATTAGAAGAATTAAATTCATCTAAACTTAATGCTGTAAAAGAAGAAGTAAGTCAAGTTCATTTATATGCTGCAGGCTGTGCCACTTCAGTTAATCAATTAGTATTGCAAAAACCATTAAGTCTATTCTTCTCCAATGCTAAGGTAGCCGTTAGTCATGATATGTTGGCTGCTGCTCGAGCAACTTGTGGAAACGAAAAAGGAATGGTAGCGATATTAGGAACTGGTTCAAATTCATGTTTATATGATGGAGCAGAAATAATAGATAATATTAGAGCCTTAGGATATGTTTTAGGTGATTATGGAAGTGGAGCAGATATTGGTAAGGCATTCTTAAAGAAAGTTTTAGCAAAGGAATTTAATGAGGTTCTACAAGCTAAATTTGATTCCTTAATTGATGTAGATGATGTGTTAGAGAATGTTTATAAAAAACCTCTACCAAATAGATATTTGGCAGGTTTTAGTAAATTCGTTCATCAGCATATCCATAAAGAAGAAATGAGAACAATCGTAATAGATTGCCTTAAAAAGTTTTTTGAAACCAATATTTGTAAATACACCGATTATACAAATTACAAGTTACACATCGTTGGCTCTGTTGGTTTGGTATATAAAGATTTAATTGAAGAGGTTGCTGCTAATTACGGAGTAGAGTTAGGTATAGTAATTAAAACACCTATTGATGAGTTAGTTAATTATCATTTGGCTTAAACCAGTCTCCATTACAGCGCATAACTTGTTCAATAATATCCCTAACACAACCTTTTCCACCATCTTTATCAGAAATGTAATCTACAATATTTTTAATTTCTACAACAGCATTTTTAGGGCAAGTTTTTACTCCACACTCTAGCATGGCATAATAGTCAGGAATGTCATCTCCCATGTATAATACATTTTCAGATTTTATTTCCTTGCTATTAAAATAATCGTGTAATACTTTTATTTTATCATCAACACCTAAAAATATATCTTTAATACCTAAATAATTAAAACGGTGTTTCACAGAATGGTCGTTTCCACCACTAATAATTGCAATGTTGTATCCTTTCTTTAAAGCCATAGTTATTGCTAAACCATCTCTAGTACTCATGGTTCTTAGTTGGTTGCCATCTTGAGTAACGATTATACTTCCATCAGAAAGTACTCCATCAATATCAAATACAAAAGAGTTTATTTTCGGTAAAAGTTCTTTAAAATTGCCCATTAGCTATTTTTAATAATGTTTTCAGTTATTAATTTATAAATGTCTTGATAATCTTTTGAATCTGCTAATAGTTGCAATTGATTTTCAATAATAGTTGTGTCTTTTCGTTTCGCAGGACCAGTTTGCATTGCTTTAGGAGTATTGTCTTTTATTTTATTGGCGGTTTCAATTATTAAAGGTTTTAAGAGGTTTAAATCTAAATTGTTTTGTGTTAGCAATTCGTCTGCAATAGCATACATATGGTTGCTAAAGTTACAAGCAAATACGGCTGCTAAATGTAATTTTTTTCGTTGTTCAGAATTAATCAATTGAACATTATTTGATAATGTTTTAGCTAAATCTAAAAGTAATTTTTCATTCTCATTAGTATTAGATTCAATACAAAAGGGAACCTCGTTAAGGTTGATGGCTTTTGATTTACTAAATGTTTGTAAAGGGTAAAAAATACCAAAAGAATTAAAATTTAATTTTTTAAAAACATCCATATTTACACTACCGGAAGTATGAACTATGAGTTTGTTTTTAAACTTTAATTGATTCAATACTTCAGTAATAGCATCATCATTAACACAAACTATGTATATATGATTTTTATCAGTTATTTCAGATAAATTATTGCTTGCAGTTGCGTTAATTTCATTAGCTAAACTTGTAGCATTTATTAAAGATTTGCTGTATACTTGACTAATAGTAAGGCCTTTACTGAAAAAAGATTTAGCTAAATGTGTGGCAACGTTTCCTGCCCCTATAAATGTTATTGTTTTTAAAGTGTTCAAATAAACTTTTTTAATCCTTTTATCTTTGTAAAATTAGTTATTTTTGCTGGCAATATTTTATGTTGCAATCAATCAAAAATATCCTCTTTTCAACTCGCTTAACAGCTATCTTATTGTTAGTTTTTGCTGTAGCTATTGGTGCTGCTACATTTATTGAAAATGATTACGGAACTCCTGCTTCTAAAGCTTTAGTGTTTAATACTCGTTGGTTTGAGCTAGTTATTATTTTGCTTGGGATAAACTTAGTTGGTAATATCTTTAAATATAAAATGTATATGAACTCTAACTCCATAAACGTAGATGCTA
>CBDUPT010000094.1:0-8058 GCA_965369165.1 uncultured Flavobacteriales bacterium
TATCATGTTTTTTTCTCTGCTCAAGGTATTGATTGTGAGTATAATTAAACTTAGCTAAATTGACTAAAGCTGGTTTAATATAATAATTTTTAAAACTAGCCTTATACTTATTTTTTGCATAGGTTAACATTCCTTCAGTTAAAGCAATAACAGTTTTTGCTCGTTTGCTTTGTTTTTTTTCTAACCAAAATAGTAGTTTAAATTTCAGACTAGATTTTTTCCAAGCCCCATTTTCTACCATGGCTTCCGCATGTGGTTCGTAACTATCTATTATTAATGGTTTTTTGGTAAAAATTGATAATAAGTATCCCAAAGCTCCTGCAGTTAAGCACCAACTGTGAATAACAGAAATGTTTTGGTTTTTAA
This sequence comes from uncultured Flavobacteriales bacterium, assembly GCA_965369165.1. Taxonomy (GTDB): domain Bacteria; phylum Bacteroidota; class Bacteroidia; order Flavobacteriales_E; family Vicingaceae. Next base: position 367 of record CBDUPT010000094.1, read on the forward strand.
TAAGCCTTATTAAATTGAAAATGATGCTGAAAAATCTGAAAATCATTTTTAGTCCAAAATGATCATATTTAAACCGTATTAGTTCTATGTTTTCATTTCGAAGCCTTTTTTGTTCATTATTCCAATCATCATCATTCATTTGATGAAAAGGATTTTCTATAGTTACTAAATAAATTTTCCCAGGGCTTATGTTATCTCTAATAATCTTAACATAAGGTAAAGTGTACGTTTGTATTAACGCGTCTTTGTAGCTCCAATATGTAACTACTAAGACATTCATTTAATTACTTTTTTTAAAATTGTTGGAGGAAAACACAAAAATGATTTCAAGATAAAATACATACCTCTCATTTTATTATTTCCATTTTTCCACCAACTGCCAGCTAATGTTAAGTATAGTTTAGAAAAATATTTTTGTTTAAACCAAAATGAGGGATATAAGTTGAGTTTTTTAGCTTTTTTATAAACGTAAATGTGATCTTTTTCCATCACAGAAATATTAGAGTGCATATTATTTCCATGAATTCTATAATAAAACAATATTTTATTAAGTCCAACTATCGGAGTAATTGAGGCTATTCTTAAATGAAAGTCTTGATCTGCAGCTGTACTAAGTTGTGGATCAAATTTTCCAGCCTTTTTTGCAACTTCAGTATAATAAATTGTACAGCCCATTGAAGCGACATAATCTTTTTTCCACTCTAATACATCTGTTGCAGATTGAATGGTTTTAGCCTCTATAAACTCATTAATTTTATCAGATTTCTCATTAATTAATTGAACTTTGCAGTAAACGGCTTTTATATTTAAATCAGAATTAAATACATTTAAACATTCCTCAATAAATGTTGGCTCCCATACATCATCAGCATCTAAAAAAGTGATAAACTTTCCCGTTGATTTTTCTGTTCCTATATTTCTAGAATCACAAACTCCTGAATTTGGTTTGTCAATTATGGTTAATCTAGTGTCTTTTTCTTTAAGCTCATTTAATTTTGCAAGAGTATTGTCTTTACTGCCATCATTAACGATGATTAATTCTAACTCTTTATGAGTTTGATTTAATACAGACCAAACAGTTTCTTCAATATAATTTTCAGCATTATATGCTGGAATAATAACAGAAACTAAATTGTCTTCTTTCATTTAAATTCTCTTGTTCGGAAAAAGTTTATTGTAAGTCTTATAAACAAAGCTAATTAAACTTTTGGTGTTAGGAAAATCAACATAAGTCTTTGGTGGTTTAGCAAGATATTCTTCTAATTCAGTTAGAGTTATCCCATATTTTTTAGCAATATATTTTTTATCCTCTTCAATTTTAGATTTATCATAAGGACATTTTTTTAATTCCTCTAATGCTTCTTCCCGTGTTATTTGATTGGAACAAATTTGAGATGCAAAAGTAGTTCTTCGATAATCCATATTGTATTTAACAGGCATTACATAAGATTGCCAAAAAGCTGTAATTTTAGACTCATGGTGTTTGCCTCCATAGTTTTCCCAACCATAGTTTTGAATCAAAAATTCGCGAGCTTTATCTTTATCAAAAGGAATATAATTTAGAGGGTATGCTTTTTTTATTCCTTTACCAAATTTGTAATAAATCTCTTTTAAAAGTCCGAATGTAGGAACTGTTTTAAGTCTTACGGAGGAATATTTTCTTACAATGTGTCTATATAATTTCATGTCTTTATAAACATGATAGCCCATTTGTAATGGTAAAATACCTTCTGCAGTATAATTGCCTCCGGGTAAAATATATTTAATGTTATGTTTTACTGCCGTTTTATATATCGAAGCAGGGATTGCGATATCAGTAGGCATTTCTAAATCTACAATTGATGATTTTAAAAATGCTAGTTGTATTTCTTTAAATTCTTGCCAATCTAATACATAGCTTACATAATCAAACCCTAGTTTTTCAACCATGGTTTTTACATTTTTTACTGAAATTTCAGTATTCCATCCATTATCCATATGGATAAGTAAAGGTCTTAGTCCATGTTCTTTACAAAGATGAGCAGTATAACAACTATCTACACCTCCACTAATTCCAACAATACAATCGTAGGGCTGATTTTTACCTTTTTCTTTAATTATGTTAACTATATGTTCGAACTGTTTCTCAGACTTACCTGGAGTATATGTTTGTAAACTAATTCTAGTTATAAAATCTTCACAATGGTTACAGTTACCCTTATCATCAAATACAATGTCAGGGTCTGAAGTGTCCATGACACAACGATTACATATTTGATAATCTTTATTATTCATGCGTGAAATTATAGTTTTTAATTTCTGGGTATTGTATTAAAACACCTCTGTGTGTTCCTTTAAATACAAAGAAACTTCCTGCAGCTAAACCGTTAGCATAACCAATTTTGTAAGCTTTTTCAATATCTTCTGAAGTTCCAGCTCCACCTAAAGCAATTACAGGTATGCTCAATGATTCCGAAACTTTTTTTATGAGTTCTAAATCATATCCTGCCATTGTGCCATCTCTTTCTATTGATTGAATGATTACCTCTCCTGCACCAGCATTTTGCATTTCTAATGCAATTGTATTTACATCTTTGCCACTATTTTTTTTGCCTGATCGGGTAAAAACTTTTTCTTTTCCCCATTTTGATTTATAATCAATACAAACACAAATAGTAGAAGAGCCAAAATTATCTGCAGCGTCTCTAACAAAAGATGTATTTTCAATGGCGTTGGTATTTAAAATAACTCTTTCAGCACCTGCACTAGTTAATTTTTGTATTGTTTCAATATCATTAATTCCACCACCAACAGAAAAAGGCATGTTAGCTTCTTCCCCAATTTCCCTAACTAAATCAATAGAGATAGTTCTATTTTCTTTAGTTGCATCGATATCTAATAATACAATCTCATCAACTTTTAAGTCATTAAAAATTCTAACGGCATTTAAAGGATCACCAATATAAGTGTTATTCTTAAACTTTACGGACTTTACTAATCCATTGTTTTGCAATAATAATACAGGTATTACTCTTGGACGGTACATTAAAGTTCTATAAAGTTTTTTAATAATTGCATACCAATATCATGACTTTTTTCTGGATGAAACTGAGTGCCATAAATGTTGTTTTTTTCTACTCCTGATGCAAATTTAGATTCATAATTTGTACTACACAATATATCAGTTTTATTATTACAATTAAAGAAGAATGAATGAACAAAGTAGAATTCTGATTTATTAGGTATGTCTTTTAAAAGTTTAGATTCTTTGATTATCTCAATTTGATTCCACCCCGTATGAGGTACTTTATGCCGAAGTTGATCGTTTATTTTAAATTTTTCAACTTTTGCATCAAACCAGTTTAGTCCTTCTGTATTTCCTTCCTCACTATAAGATGCCATAAGCTGCATTCCTAAGCATATACCTAATATAGGTTTTTTCTTTTCAATAACCTCTTCGTTTAAAACACTAATTAAATTTAGTCGATTTAAGTTTTCCATTGCTTTGCTAAAATGACCAACTCCAGGCATAACAATTTTATCAGCATTTTTTATGATATTAGCGTCATTAGAAGTTGTTACATTATAACCTAATCTGTTTAATTTTTTGTGAACAGAAAAATGATTTCCAGCACCATAATCAATAATTACAACGTTTTTAGACATATCAGATTAGGTTTAGTTCTTTAGCCACATTTTCTTGGCAGATGAGATAGTTATAATAACTACTTTGTTTGATAGAGTCAACTTGAGTGATTTTATCAATTTCATCTATATCAAAATATAAGTATCCTAACCCCATTAATAATGATTCAATGTTTTTTCCTACTTCATCATTTAAAACTTCTATTAAAAAAGTAGGTTTATATTTTTTTATTAAATCTCCCATTCCTAGCAGAACTTCGTGTTCATGTGTTTCAACGTCTATTTTAATCAGATCTAAACCATCTATTTTTTTAGATGCAAAATATTCGTCTAATCTTAAGGTTTTAATTGGGATAGTATCCAACTCTTTTCCTTCATGATATAAACTCTTGTTAACTGTTACTGAGGTTGTAAGTGTTGTGTTTTTTTCAGTGTAAACAATTGCTTCTCCTGAAAAATTTGAACATGCCTTTTGAACTGAAATAATGTTTTGGTATTTATTTAATTTAATATTTTCATTTAATAAATTAAAGTTGTGCTCCATTGGCTCAAAAGCATGTATTTTAGAGTTCGGATTTAAGGCTGCTGAGGTTAATGAATATAAACCTGAGTATGCTCCAATGTCAAAGATTACATTTGCTTTTTTCGAAAGCTTAATCCAAAGGCGGATAGATAATTTTTCAAAACCATCTTCTAAACCGCTCCAAAACAATTCATTTTCTATGTGATGTCCTCTATGTTTTATTTTAAAGTGGTTACCGTCTCCAACTTTAACTTTAATTATACCCTTAAAATGTAGATGTTTATATGTTGACTCGCTTGGTTTCCAAAAAAAACGGAGAATTGTAAAAAAGAAACCCTTAAAAGGAGTTAAGTTATATATTTTTTTGAATAATGATTTCATTTACTTCTTATTTTTTGTATAAATCTAAGTAGTTATGCCACATTTTCTCTATAGAAAAGTTGTTAATTGCCGATTGGTAAGCTTTTTCTGTAAATGAGCTTGATTCATTCTCTAAGAAATATTTCATACCATTAGCTAATTCTTCAACATTATTATAAGGGGCTATATATGCACTTTCCATATGTTTTAGTCCGTCAGCAGCTGATCCTGTTGGAGTAGTTACTATAGGTATTTTATTAATCATTGCTTCAGGAATAACAAATCCAAAAGGTTCCATATGAGCAGCATGTAAATAAACATCAAGAGATTGGAATACTGATGGGATATATTTTTTCTCAATCCAACCAGTAAGAATAAATTGTTTTTCTAACCCTTTTTCTTTTATCAATCTTTTCAATTCATCTTCTTGTGAACCACTACCAACTCCAATAAATACAAGGTCTGGGTATTCATCTTTAATTAGACTTGCAGCTTCAATAAATTCAATATAGCCTTTCCATTTAATATATCTACTAACAGTACCAATTATTCTTTTCCCTTCTAGTTGATATTTTTCTTTAAACTGTTTTATTTCTGTCTCATTTGCTTTCTCTATTGTTTCAAAAGAAATTCCATGATGAATTAGATGGATTTTTTTAGGGTTAGCATTCTCTTTTTCAATTACAAATTGTTTAGCTTCTCCTGATACAGCAATTAAATCTGTGGCTGTTCGATTAATAAATCGGTCTAAAAAAACTGCTTTTGGAGCATGTATCCAATTAAAGGTAGTGCTTTGCTTGGTGTGAATACGTTTTTTTACTCCTGCATGTTTAGCTGCAATCATTGTAGGTACTCCATCGTCAAATAAATGAGAATGAACAACATCAGGATTTAGCTGCTTGAAAAGTTTTTTCAGTTGGAAATAAGCAGAAAACCAACTTTTAAGCCTGCTTGTTGGATCAAACTTTACCCAATAACAATCACAACACCTTTTTTTCATGTCTTCAATCATGTCCGTAGGAACTGGATTAAGACAAACAAAGCTTAGTTTTATTTCGGGGTGATTTTTAGAAAATTCAGCAAATAGATTAAAGTATGTTACTCCTAGAGGATCCGCAATTACTTCTACTATGTGCTTTTTTTGTGTCATTAGTTATTTGCGAAGTTAATATTCTATCAATTAAGTTTTCCCCTGTAATGAAAAATGTTTCCAGCTGTTGGAATCAGCTTTGATAGTAGAATAGAAGTAGTAGCAACTAAATAATTAAATATTTTTACTGGAGATGCTTCAATTTTATCCGGTAAAGGAAAATACTGTTCTGTAACGATATATTTTTCCTTTTTCAATCCTGCTTGCTCAAAAAATAACAACTGAGATTTTTGAGTTGTTAAGGTTAAATGTTGAGGGATTGCATTACGATATTTTTTTCCTTTAATTTTTGAACCAAAATCAACATAAATTCTATGCAAACAAGGATTTTGTTCTAGTGGGCCGTCTATTAAAAAAATGGTGTTTTTATGAGCAAACTGTTTTAAATTTTTAATTGTTTCTGTAGGGTTTGGTAGATGTTCTAGTACATGACCAAGGTGTATATAATCAAATTTTTCTGATGATAAATACTTAATGAGTTCTTCAAATGTATATAGGTTAAAATTTGTTTTTTCTTTTAATAGTTCAACGAATTTTTTGTCGAACTCAACACCAGTTACTTTTGCACCTAAATTTTGTGCATACATCATATAAAAACCACTTCCACATGCATAATCAAGTAAGGTTTTTCCTTTTAAACCATTTTTAATTTGTTGTAAAAATTGGATTTGGTATCCTTGGTGGTGAGCAAAAGGATAGTTATAATCATATTGTAATTTACCTTTAACTTCTTTTAAATATGTATGATCTTTTTCGCCATACATTTCATCAAAATCATTTTCATTAGGAGTAGGAAAAACATTATAAGATAAGCAATCGTTACAGCGGTAATACTTAAATACTTTGTTGTTAAAGTGAGCATCTGGGTATGGACTATTGCTTAAGTTTTTCCTGTTACATATTCTGCATTGGTCCTCCATTTTTTTTATCTTTCAGTAATATTTTAACTAATAAATGCTTCTACTTTTTTTATTAAATTAGAATATAGAAATTGTTTAGCAAAATTAATACGGTTATCTTGAAGTTTAGTTGTCTCTGTAATATTTATATTTTTAAGAATCTCTAGGGCTTCATCATGATTTTTGTAGCCTAAAATATGTTCATCATTATTTATTTCATCGTTAAAAATAGGTGAGATTATTGGTTTCCCCATAGCAAGATATTGTAATGATTTATGGTGATGAACAGCATTTCCAGGTACAGTTAGATCCATTGGAGCTAAACAAACTTTGGATTTTGCGATATAGTTTTTTAATTTTTTAAAATGTTCTACACCATGTACAATAAGGTTTGGAAACTTGTTTTGAAAAAATAGCTGTTGAAATAATTCGTTATCCAAGTTGTGCACCTTACCAATAAATAAGAATTTTTCATTTGGGAAAGCTATAAGCATCTTTTCAATAAGCTTAACATCCACTCTATAATCAATTCCACCAACATACAGAATGAAGCCCTCAACATATTCAATGTTTGTTTCACAAGTAAATTCCGCTTCAGAAATCCCATGAGATACTACCAATTTTTTTTTCGCATGAACTCCGTCTAGGAGTTGATTTGCAGTGACAATAACCCCATCTACATTCTTTATAAGTCTTAGTTCTCGTGGTTTTAAAAAGAAAATGTCAACTCGAAAGAAAATTGATCTTAATGGCTTGAATAGTTGTGGTGATGAGAATCGGTAAGGATCAAATGACCAAAAAATGATGTTATCTTCCTTTATCTTTTTTAAAATTGATTTTGTTGTAAAGAATTCATTTACCCGATAAATTACTTCGTTGCGTGTAAAAGGTAAACGGTTGTTATAATTAATAATAAATAGGCTATCGGAATAGTTTGCTATTTTAACGTTAGCAGATAATAAATGTGAAGGGTTCCATTTTTCAGGAGGATTAATAAAAAAAACTTTGTTCTTTTTTGATAATTCGTTTGCCCAATTATGTTTAGAATACCACATGTCTCCCCAAGCTTCATTGGATATTACTATTATAGTCTGATTTTCTAATTTAAGCATATTTTAAAGTATGGAATATCGATA